>NZ_BAAAZU010000004.1:0-192681 GCF_039537065.1 Luteimonas lutimaris
TCCGATACGAGGAAAGGCTTCCTCAGCAGTGAACCCCATCGCCGGTTACACAAAAATCTGTACACCCTCGCGAGCCGCTGCAGGAGGGAGCGGCCCCTAATGCGCGACAGATGGTGTCGGCGATCAACCCCGCCTATTTGGAGTTCACCAAGACATTCAGAACGAGCTTTCGACCGTTTGCCATATTGATTGCAGTATGGGGTGGTGGTTTCTTCTTTTTGATGATGATTCCATCGATATTTGATATGCTATCAAGGCTTAATGAAGAAAGAACTCAGATATTCTTCCTGCTTGTCTCAGTATTATTGCTCGCAATTCCAGTGGCCTGCTTTGTGTTTGCGTATCGCCTGCTAAATACTTTTCAGTCTAGGATTATCCTTAGTCGTACCCTCAGGCGCTTCTACCAATGGCAGGGTAAGAAGCTAGGCTGGACTTGGGTTGACTATGACACGATAGTGCCTGCAGTTTACGGCTATACAGGAGTCTCACCTTACGGCGCCAGCTCGATGTACATGCTGGACGTCTATGAGGTGGAGCCGAGAACGCGCCGAATTCTGAAGGGCATCCGGGTCAGCGATGCGGCTAACTATGTGATTGCCCAAGCCGAGTTGTGGGAGTTCATTCGTCTATACATGGAAGCGCCACCACACAATGTGCCGCCGATCGAGTATCGCCTTCCAGAGGGTCAGGAGCACGGGATCCATGCGCGCATCGATCGGGACACCATTCCCGGTCTGCTCGACGATGAGCATCGTCTGAAACGCGGCTTGTTCTACAAGCTCTACTTCGGTATGGGGGCGATGTTCAGTTACTGGGCCGATCGGATGATTCCGTGGATCGAGCGCCACACTCGCCGTCCGCCGTTGCCCCCGGAGTTGGAGGAGTCGATGCAGTGGGAGGGGGAGAACCCTTACCGGGTCATCCCGCCAACCGAGATCGAGCAACGGGCGATCGACGGCGAGTTGCCCTACATGAATTTGCGCTGGCGTATTGGAATGATGCTGTCCACGCTGGCATATGGAGGAAGCTTCCTGTTCATGGTGTTCGTTGGCTGGCGTGAAGTGATCTTCGGTCCAGACTGACGTTTGCACTGGGATGGATTCCCGAGGGCGCCAACTAGGAACGGATTAAGAACGGATCAGGTTGAGCGGGGTACGCCCGCGCCAATTTGCTCACGCTAGAAGTGGAATTTTCTCGTAGTCTTTCCCGAGGAGGTTCCATGAAGCAGCCCGCTTCACCGACAGCCAGATGATCGCCGTGCTCAAAGCTGGCGCGCGGGTCTCGGAGCTTTGCCGGGAGCACGGCATCAGCTCGGCAATGCCGGCTCTCAACAGACGAATGTCTGGTCAGCTCGCACTGGCCGCCTAGCTCCACTTTTGGTGGCCGCTAAAAGCAGGGGGGGATTACCGATGCATTTGGTTTTGATGTTTGGAGATGTGCCGTCCGGTCACCAGTAGGGAATGCTATCGTCAGCGCGGTACAGGCGCCCATCGCCTGCACGATGTCTTCAATTCCCGCTCCCCGCATTCCGGCAACGCCATGCAACGCCCCCGCCACTTCTCCATGCTCCGCGAATTCCAGCTGGCCGACTGGTTCACGCTGGCCAATGCCTTTTGCGGGACAGGGGCAATTTTTGCGGCGATGCGGTTCCTGCATGAGGGTGTGGTTCGCGATCTGATGGTGGGGATGGCGCTGATTCCGCTGGCGTTCGTGTTCGATGCGCTGGACGGGCGGATTGCGCGGTGGCGGAAGGTGGCTTCGACGCTGGGGCGGGAGCTGGATTCGCTGGCGGACGTGATCTCGTTCGGCGTCGCGCCGGCGGCGCTGGGTTATGCGTGCGGGATGCGCGGCGGCTGGGACTGGGTGGTGCTGAGCTATTTCGTCGGCTGTGGGGTCAGCCGGCTGGCACGCTACAACGTCACTGCCGAGACGCTGGCCGATGGTGGCGACAAGGTGAAGTATTTCGAGGGCACGCCGATCCCCACCAGCCTGGCCATCGTGGTGGCGTTGGCGATGGCGGCCTGGCTGGGGCGGATCGGCGATGCGCTCTGGTTCGGGATGTGGCAGGTGGGGCCGTGGCAGTTGCATCCGCTGGTGCTGGTCTATGCGTTGTCGGGGTCGCTGATGATCAGCCAGACCCTGCGCATCCCCAAGCCCTGACCCGCCGGATTGCCGCCGGACGATTGCTATGATCGTGGCCTGATCCGGGAGGAAGGCAATGGGCGACAGCGGGCAGCATGGGGGGGCACAGCCGGGCGATTTCGACGCATTGGCGCGCCAGTACTGGAATGCCTGGGCAGGGGCGCTGCGCGGCGCATCGCCGGAGGCGGTCGCGGCCCAGCCCTGGCAGGCGGCGATGGACTGGTGGGGGCGCGCTGTACAGGGCGGTCCCGCCGCGTCCGGCGACGCCCTGGGGCGGTTCAATGCGCAGGCGCGCCAATGGTTCGGGCAGATGCAGCAAGTCGCCGCGCAGTTTGGCGGCGGCGACGCCAGTGCCTCGCAGATCGCGTCCGCCTGGCGACGGGCGGTGGAGTCGGCGGGCGCAGACCCGTTCGTCGACCTGATGCGCGGCATGCGCGGCCCCGGGCTGGAGGGCTTCGAGCAGTGGTTCGAGCAGGCCAGGCCGTGGCTCGACGGGATGCGTGGCGAGTCGCTTTCGTGGCTGCGCACGCCGACGTTCGGCTTCGCCCGCGAACACCAGCAGCGCTGGCAGCAGCTGGCCCTGGCGGTGGCCGACTACCAGCAGTGCACGCAGGCCTACGACGAACTGATGCGCGAGGCCACGCGGGATGCCTGCGCGATCTTCGAGGACAAGCTCGGCGCACACGAGGCACCGGGAGAGCAGCTCCAGTCGGCGCGAGCGCTGTTTGACCTGTGGGTGGATGCCGCCGAGGACGCTTACGCGAAGATCGCGCTGTCCAGAGAGTTCCAAGAAGCGTACGGAAAGCTGGTGGACGCGCAGATGCGGGTCCGCGGGGGTGTCCAGCGCGAGGTGGAGCAGGCGTCCGCGGTGTTCGGCATGCCGACCCGCACCGAGCTGGACGGCGCGTATCGCAAAATCGTGGCGCTGGAGCGGCAGCTGCGGAAACTGCAGGATGAAATGAAAGCCGCGTCCGGTCCGGCCAAGGCAGGTGCACCGGCGCCGGCTGCGCGAAAGACCCGGAAAGCCGCGCCTGCGAAGACGACCCAGACCAAGGCCGCGGCCTCGCGCAAGCCGGCGGCGAAGAAGCAGATTGCGAAGAAGCAGGCGCCAAAACCCGCGAAGAAGAAGACCACGAAGGGGAAGCGCTGACATGGCCGGACCACTGGACATCACCCCGGACCGGCTTGCCGCCGAGGCGGTCGCGTTCCAGCAGAAGCTCATGGCCGGGCTGCAGACCCTGCGCGAGGTCGACGACGTCGACTACGGCGCCACCGCGAAGGAAGAGGTCTGGCGCGACGGCAAGGTCGTGCTTTACCGCTACCGCGGCGAAGGCAAGCCCACCGCGAAGGTGCCGCTGCTGATCAGCTACGCGCTGGTCAACCGCCCGTACATGGTCGACCTGCAGGCCGACAAGTCGATCGTGCGCAACCTGCTGGCGCGCGGCGAAGACGTGTACATCATCGATTGGGGTTACGCGGACCGCTCCGACCGGTTCCTGACGCTCGAGGACTACATCGAACGCTTCCTCGGTGGCGCGGTCGACCACCTGCGCGAAGCGCACGGGCTGGACGCGATCAACCTGCTCGGCATCTGCCAGGGTGGCGCGTTCTCGCTGTGCTATGCGTCGCTGCACCCGGACAAGGTGCGCAACCTGGTCACGATGGTCACGCCGGTGGACTTCCACACCGACGACAACATGCTGTCCAACTGGACGCGGGCCATGGACGTGGACCTGTTCGTCGATACGCTGGGCAACGTGCCGGCGGACCTGATGAACCTGTGCTACCTCACGCTCAAGCCGTGGCGGCTGTTCGCGCAGAAGTACGTGGGGCTGGTCGACATCCTCGACGACAAGCGCAAGGTCGAGGATTTCCTGCGCATGGAGAAGTGGATCTTCGATTCCCCGGACCAGGCGGGTGAAGCGTTCCGGCAGTTCGTCAAGCAGTTCTACCAGGCAAATGGCTTCGTCAACGGCGGCATCGTGATCGGCGACCGCGAGGTGCACCTGGGGCTGGTCGAGATGCCGGTGCTCAACATCTTCGCCGAGCAGGACCACCTGGTGCCGCCGGCGGCATCGAAGCGGTTGAAGGAACTGGTCGGCACCGACGACTACACGGAGCTTTCCTTCCGTGGTGGCCACATCGGCATCTATGTGTCCGGCCGGGCGCAGAAGGAAGTGCCGGGCACCATCCACGACTGGCTGGCCGAGCGTTCGCGCTGACCGATGGCTGCGCACGCGAACCAGCCTGCGTCGACGTTGCTTAACGCATGTCAGGCTAGACTCCAGCCGTCTTCCGGCCCGCAATCAAGACGATGAACCAGCCGCAACGTTTCACCCGATCGATCAATGACCGCGTCCTTGCCGGCGTCATGGGCGGCATCGCGCAGCGCTACGGCTGGAATTCGACCCTGGTGCGCGCGGTCTACGTCATCGTCTCGGTCGCCTCCGCCGCGTTCCCCGGCATCCTGGTCTACCTGGTCCTGTGGCTGCTGATGCCCGAAGGCGACGGTTGAGCGCATCGCCTGGCGCATATCGTGCGCCGGGCGCCGGCCTGCGCGCGCTGCAGCTGCTGGGCATCGTATGGACGTTGCCCAACACGCTGGTCGGATGTGTCCTCGGCGTTGCCGGCCTGGCTGCCGGCGCGCACATGCACCTGCGCGTGCGCGACCTTGCGATCGTCTTCCATCGCTGGCCCTGGGGACCGGGTGGTGCGCTGACGCTGGGCAACGTGATCCTGCATACCGGCGACACGCTCGACTCGGCGTGCATGACCTATGCCCATCGCGCGGGCCACGGCGAGGAGGCACCGATCGTGCTGGCGGACCACGAGCGCGCGCATGTGTACCAGTACATGGTGCTCGGCCCGCTGTTCCTGCCGCTGTACCTGCTGTGCGGCGGCGTCTCGGTGCGCAACCGCTTCGAGCGCGCCGCCGATCGCTACGCCTGCGAAGGCCGCAGCTGGTGGCCGTGGTAGAAGGGCCGCGTGCCGACGAACGGTCACTGCGTTTTACATCCTGGTAACGGGCATCGCGGTAATCTGCATCCGTCGAAGAAAAAGCGGAAGGCGAAAGCCGGAAGCAATCGCTTCGACGACAGAAGGCTCAGCCGATCGGAGAAATCCGGCAGACTGGGCCTTCTACTTTTGTGCGGTCGCGACAGACGCTTGCCGGTTTTTCAGGTGATTGCGCGACATGCTGCGCGTATCGGGGCAACAACGGCGCGCAAGCTGCGGATCCTCCTTCCTCTTTCGTCCGTTTCCACGTGAATGCGCTTCCGCAGCGCGTGCGCTAGGCTCGTGTGGGCGAGGGAGGGCTGGGAATGAATCGAGACGGGTTCCGCGCTTTGACGCCGTGGTCTTTCTTCCTGCCCATCGCGCTGGCCGTGGCACTGGGCGTGCTGGTTGCCAACGGGCTTGGGGCGATGTTCTTCGGGGCAGGCGAATCCGGCAGCGCGCAGCAGGTGCGGGCCGATGATGTGGACGCCGACGGCGACGCGCACACCCCGGATGATGTGCCTGTTCCCGGCGCGAAGGCATCCGCCGCATCGGGAAGTGCCGATGCGGCCGACATGGACGGCAAGCCCGAAGCAGAGGCACCTGTCGCGCTCGAGCCGGTCAGGCTGCCGGGTCCCAGCGCTGCGCGGCGCGACGGACTGTCGCGCGCCTGCATCGGCGGCACCATCGCGGTGCGCGCGACCAACGGCTGGGAGCAGGAAGTGGTGGAAGACGCGCCGGCGCGCTGCATCGCCGCCTCGCCCTGACGCTGCTCAGTCGCCGGATCGGCGCAGCGGCAGGGACCGCAGGCTTTCGCCCAGCACCGAGGCGTCCGGGCCGAACCGGCGCTCCGCGAACAGGATCGATGCGTCGTCCACCAGCACCACGCTGCTGCAGCGGGTGCCGTAGCGCGGGTCACGCACAAACGGCGGCGACAGCCGGCGCTCCAGTTCCGCTCCCACCCCGGTGTCGGGCAGCGCGTCGTCCGGCGCGATGGTGGTGTCAGCGAGTGTGTCGAGCAGCGGCGCGATCACGTCGGCACCGGGTGACTTGACGCCTGCCGCCGGTGACTGCAGCCATGCGTCCAGGGCCCGGGTGGCGCGCGTGGTCTTCGGCCAGGGCGCGTCGAACGCGCCGTTGGACATCGCATGCAGGCCGGGCGCGACGACCGCCGCGGCGAAGCCCGGATGATTGCCCGCGAACGCCAGCGTGTTGCCATCCCAGGCCAGCAGGTTGAAGCGCCCGAACTCCGCCGCGACCGGCGCCAGCGCTTCCGTTGCCGCCACCGCGGCGGTGTCGCCGCGCACGAAGTCGCGCACCAGCGCGCCGCGGGAGCGCGGCCTGGCTTCGGGCGCCAGGCCGGCGCGGACGTTGGTGACCGCTGCCAGCCGCCCGCGCTTGGAGACCTGCAGCCAGCCGCCGCCCTGGACCAGGTCGCGGCCGCCGTAGACGTCCGCGGCCTCCGGGTCCACGCCCGCGGCGGCGCTGGGCCGCGCGTGCAGTTCGTCGCGGTTGGCGATCAGCGCCAGCCGGTAGCGCGGGTGTGCGCGCCAGGCGAGGGCGACCAGGCACACCGGCTCAGTCGCCGCTGGTCGGCAGCAGGCCGGCCACGAGCTCGGCCGGCCGGCACAGGCGGGTGCCCAGCGGCGTGACCACGATCGGCCGGTTGATCAGGACCGGATGGGCAAGCATGGCGTCGATGAGCGCGTCGTCGCCGATGGACGGGTCGTCCAGGCCCAGCTCGGCATAGGGCTCGGCCTTCGTCCGCAACACCTCACGCACCGGGACGCCCATCGCGTCGATCATGGCGACCAGGGTCTCCCGGTCCGGCGGGTCCTTGAGGTATTCGATCACGCGCGGCTCGAAGCCGGCGTTGCGGATCATGCCGAGCGTGGTCCGCGACGTGCCGCAGGCGGGGTTGTGGTAGATGGTGATGTCGGGCGTTGCCATGGAGCCGGAACCTCGTCGGTTTTGGTGCGAACCGACAGTTTCGTCCGATGCGCCCGGCAATGCGAGCCGGATGGCCACGGGCGACGCGCGATGCGATGTCGATCCGGCGCCCGTCCGTTCGTCGCTCTCCAGAACCCCCGGCATTCCGGCCGGTGGTCGCAGCCATGCAAGCGAGGAGGTCCCCAATGCGTTATGTCGATGGTTTCGTGGTCCCGGTCCCCAAGGAGAACCTGGCGGCCTACCGGCGCCTGGCCCGCAAGGCGGGTGCGATCTGGAAGGAGTACGGCGCGCTGGAGTACGTCGAATGCGTCGCAGACGACGTCCAGCCCGGCAAGCGCACGTCGTTTCCGCAAAGCGTGAAGCTCAAGCCGGACGAAGTCGTGGTGTTCTCCTGGATCGTCTACAAGTCGCGGGCCCAGCGCGACCGCATCAACAAGCAGGTCATGGCCGATCCGCGCCTGGCCGACATGGACCCCAAGTCGATGCCGTTCGATGGCAAGCGGATGTTCTGGGGCGGCTTCAAGACGATCGTGGAACTGTGAGGGCCGGGCGATGGTGAACACGACACGATGCGTGCTCGCAGTGCCGGCGCTGGCGCTGCTGCTGGGTGTCACCGGCACGGCCGCGGCGGCGACGCGGACCTACGACATCGACCCGGAGCACACCTTTCCCAGCTTCGAAGCCGACCATCTGGGCGGGCTGTCGGTGTGGCGGGGAAAGTTCAACAGCAGCCACGGCAGCGTGACGCTGGACCGCGAGGCAGGCAGCGGAACGATGGAGGTCGTGGTCGACGTATCGAGCATCGACTTCGGTCATGACGCGCTCAACGAACACGCGCTCGGTGCCGAGCTGTTCGACGCGGGGGAGTATCCACGGGCGGTCTACAAGGGACGGCTGGAAGACTTCGTGGACGGCAGGCCGACGCGCGTGGCGGGAGAGTTGACCCTGCACGGCGTGACGCGCCCGGTCGAACTGGAGGTCAGGAGCTTCAAGTGCATGCCGCACCCGGTGCTCAAGCGTGAGCTGTGTGGTGCCGATGCCCTGGCGACGATCCAGCGCGACGAGTTCGGCATCGATGCGGGCAAGGACTACGGCTTCGACATGGCGGTGACGCTGCGGATCCAGGTCGAGGCGATCGTGCGGGAGGAGTGAGGGGGCGCCAGGTTGACGCGTGGGGCGCTGCGCGCCTCCGTCTCCCGCAGGCGGGAGAGGGGGCTGGGGTCGCGTCGCATCAGGCGCACTCGCGCGCCCTGGCCAGCAGCAGCTCGCGTTCGCGCACGTTGCGGGTCATGCCGGCCGCGCGTTCGAACTCCGCGCGCGCCTCGTCGAAGCGTTCGAGCCGGCGCAGCAGCTCGCCGCGGACGCTTGGCAGCAGGTGGTAGTCGCGCAGGGCGCGCTCGCCGGCGATGGCGTCGACGGCGGCCAGCCCGGCCTCCGCACCCGCGGCCATCGACACCGCCACCGCGCGATTGAGCGCGACCACGGGCGAGGGCAGGACGCGCACGAGCGCGTCGTAAAGCGCGACGATCCGCGGCCAGTCGGTGTCGTCGGCGCGCGCAGCACGTGCATGGCAGGCGGCGATCGCGGCCTGCAGGGCGTGGCTGCCCTCGCGCCCGCCGAGCGCTTCGGCGCGCTCAAGCGAGGCCAGGCCCTGGCGGATCAGCGCCTGGTCCCACTGCGTGCGGTCCTGGTCGAGGAGCAGGACCGGTTCGCCATCCTTGCCAACGCGGGCAGCGGCGCGCGAGGCCTGCAGTTCCATCAGCGCCAGCAGGCCGTGGACTTCCGGTTCGCGCGGCATCAGCGTCGCCAGCGTGCGGCCCAGGCGCAGCGCCTCCTCGCACAGCGCCGGGCGCAGCCAGTCTTCGCCCGCGGTGGCGGCGTAGCCCTCGTTGAAGACCAGGTAGATCACTTCGAGCACGGACGCCAGCCGCTCCAGCCGGTCGTCGCCGCGCGGCACCTCGAATGGCACCTGCTTCTCCGACAGCGTGCGCTTGGCGCGGACGATGCGCTGCGCCATCGTCGGTTCGGGCACGAGGAAGGCGCGCGCGATTTCGTCGGTGGACAGCCCGCAGAGCATGCGCAGGGCCATGGCGACGCGACCTTCGCGCGGCAGCACCGGATGACAGGCGGTGAACACCAGCCGCAGCAGGTCGTCACCGATGTCGTCGTCGAGCGCCTCCTCGAATCCCGGGGCCATGGCCTGCTGCGCCTCCAGCTCACGCGCGATCTCCGCGTGTTTCCTCCATTGCAGCTTGCTGCGTCGCAGGCGGTCGATGGCGCGGCGCTTGGCCGTGGCCATCAGCCAGGCCGCGGGGTTGTCCGGCATGCCGGCCTCCGGCCAGCGTTCCAGCGCGGCCACCAGCGCGTCCTGCGCCAGTTCCTCGGCCAGTCCCACGTCGCGGACCATGCGCGCGAGCGCGGCAATCAGCCTGGCCGATTCGGCGCGCCAGGTGGCCTCGATCGCGCGGTGGATGTCGGTCGTCGTCATCGCGCCGATCACAACACCGGCGGCCCGGTCGCGCAAGCCCGCTGCTGTCCCACAGCACCTCGGGCGCGTTCCGCGGTCGTCGCAGGCCGCGCCCTTGTGATATTGACGAAGCAGGGCGGGGGAATTCGACAATCAGGGAAGGCCTGCCGGCGCGAAGCTTCAATCGTCGGCCAGTGCATCCCCGTCGCGATGGCCGTTGCGCTCGCTTTCCTCGCGCGCCTCGCGGGCGAGTTCGGCGAAGCGCCTGCGCTGCTTTTCCAGCGCGGTGTCGTCGAGTTCCTCCAGTGCGAGCAAGGTGTTGTTCGCAGTCTCGGTGGCGCGGATCAGTTCGTCCAGCTTGATCTGCAGGGCTTCGGTGTCGCGGTTCTGCGTGTTCTGGATCAGGAACACCATCAGGAAAGTGATGATGGTGGTCCCGGTATTGATCACCAGTTGCCAGGTGTTGTTGAACTTGAAGACCGGCCCGGTCACCGCCCAGATGATGATCAGCAGCGCGGCGATCGCGAAGCACAGCGGCCGCCCTGTGAATCACGCCGCCGCCTGGGCGAAGCGCGTGAACGCGGAGGAATGTTTCATGCCAGCCTCGCTGGAAGGAAATGCCGGAGTCGCCCGCTCATCCGCGCGGACCGCCCATCACCGGAAGCACCACGCCGTTGACATAGGACGCGGTAATGGGCGAGGCGAGAAACACGTAGGCCGGCGAGATCTCCTCCGGCTGTGCCGGGCGCCCCATGTCGCTGTCCTTGCCGAAGTCGACGACATCGCCGGCGGATTTGTCGGCCGGGTTGAGCGGCGTCCAGACCGGGCCGGGCGCGACTGCATTCACGCGGATGCCGCGTTCGAGCAGGTTGGCCGCCAGCGAGAGGGTGAAGGCATGGATCGCGCCCTTGGTCGCGGAATAGTCGAGCAGGTGCGGGTTGCCGAAGATGCCCGTTTCCGAACCGGTGTTGATGATGCTGGCGCCTTCGCCCATGTGCGCCAGCGCCGCGCGCGCCATGTTGAAGTAGCCGCCGATGTTGGTGCGCAGGGTTTCCTGCAGGCGCGCGTCGGTGATGTCGGCGATGTCCTTCGCGTGCAGCTGGAAGGCGGCGTTGTTGACCAGCACGTCGAGCCGGCCGAAGGCCCTGGCCACCTTGCGCACGGCGCCGTCGCAGAACTTCGCGTCGCCGACGTCGCCAGCATGGAGGACGCAGCGGCGGCCTTCGGCTTCGACGCAGCGTTTGGTCTCCTTTGCGTCGGCGTGTTCGTCCAGGTAGAACACCGCCACGTCCGCGCCTTCGCGCGCGAACAGTACGGCCACCGCGCGGCCGATGCCGGAGTCGCCGCCGGTGACGATCGCGGCCATGCCCTCGAGCTTGCCGCTGCCGGCGTAGTCGGGCGCGAGGAAGCGCGGCTGCAGTTCGAGGTCATGCTCGTTGCCGGGCTTGGGCAGGTGCTGCGCCGGCATCGGGTTTGCCGGCTGGCGGCGGATGCCGGCCTGGACCGGCTTCTTCTTCTTTTTCGCAGCGCTCTTGGACGCCCGTTTCCCGGCCTTCGCATCGGCCTGCTTCTGCAACGTGCGCTGCCGTCGGACAGCCGTGGCAGCGGCCTTGTGCGGTGCCTTGCCTTTCGCCGTGGTCGCCATCGCCGATCCTCCCTGCGGATGCAGTGGGGCGACGATAGGAACCCCGGCGTCGTTGCCGCGTGACACGCCGCTGCGGCGCGCCCGGGATCAGTCGGATGTCCGGGCGGGGATGAAGGGCGATGCCGGGTCGCTGGCCGGGAAGGTTTCCTCCAGCGCCTCGTCCTGGTTGTCGCTCTCGTGCTGCTTGCGTTGCTGTCGATGTTGCGGTGTTTCAGGGGCGCAGTCATCGCCGGGATCGATGGGTGGATCCTTGCGGTCGCGACGGTTGCTCATTGCGATGCTCCGTGGCTGGTGTCGAGCCGATGGTGCGGTAGTGCGGTGGCCGGGCCGCTGGAGTCGGCAGCGCGGCCGCGCCGCGGGGCTGGACGCTCAATATCCGCCCGCGGCCGTTGCCCCGGCGTCAAGATGTACACCGCGTCGGCGCACGGGTTGGAAGGCGATGGCGTTCAGGCAGCGGCAGCCGCGGCGAGTTCTGCACGGCGCGCCACCCGCCAGCCGATGACCGCCGCGCCGAGTAGCACCGCCGATGCGATCAGGAACGCGGTACCGGGGTGCGGGAACCACGCCTCCGGCCCCACCGAAACCGCATACACCGCGCCGAAGAACAGCGGCGACACCACGCCGGCGATCGCGCCGACGCTGTTGTTCGCACCCTGCAGCTGGCCCTGTTCGGACTCGGACACACGCTGGGTCATCAGCGACTGGATCGTCGGCATCGCCAGCCCCCACAGGGCGTTGGGCAGCATCGCCAGGGTGAACAGCACCCCGGTCGGCGCCAGGCCCATGCAGGCGATACCGGCGGCGCCGAAGCACAGCCCGGTGATCATCACCCGGCGGTCGCCGAAGCGTTTCACGGCGGGACCGACGAGCAGGCCCTGCACCAGCATGTCGAGCACGCCGACCATCGCCAGCAGCACGCCGACCTGCCATGCGCTCCAGCCATAGCGGTAACCGGCGTAGAGCACGAACACCGCCGAAAACACGTGGTGGGCGAAGTACAGCAGGAAGTTGACGCCGGCCAGGCCCGTGAGCTCCGGGTGCGAACGCAGCAGGCGCAGGGCGCCCAGCGGGTTGGCGCGTTTCCACGAGAACGCCATGCGTCGCTCCTGCGGCAGCGATTCGGGCAGTACCAAGGCGCCGTACAGGAATGCGATGCCGCTGAGTCCGGCCGCAGCCCAGAACGGCGCCCGCGGCGACCATTCGCCGAGCACGCCGCCCAGCAAGGGGCCAGCGACGAAGCCGGCGCTGAAGGCGGCGCCGATCAGCCCGTAGCCGCGGGCGCGGTGTTCGGGCTCGGTGATATCGGCCATGTAGGCGAACGCGGTGGTGAAGCTGGCCGACGTCACGCCGGCGATGATCCGGCCCAGCGCCAGCCACCACAGGTCCGGCGCCACCGCCATGAGCACGTAGTCGATGGCCAGGCCGACGGTGGAGATCAGGATCACCGGCCGCCGACCGTACTGGTCGGACAGCGAGCCGATCACCGGCGAGGCGAGGAACTGCATCAGCGCCCACAGGGCGACGAACAGGCCGTTGATGATCCCGGCGCGCGCATTGGAGCCGGTGAACTGTTCGATCAGCGTTGGCAGGACGGGGATGACGATGCCCATCGACAGCACGTCGAGCATCGCAGTGACGAGGATGAACGCGATCGCGGCCTTGCTGGCGCGGAAGGCGACAGGAGACATGGAATGATTTCCGGGGAGTGCGCCGGCTTGCCGGCGCGGAGTGCGGATGCACGGACGATCCCGGGCCTTGGCCGGGACGGAGGAAACGGACCCGGCCCGTGGGGCAGGGGAAGCGCGTGGCTTCAGGTGTTGGCGACAATCCGCATGGTTGCTGCCCCTCGGCGAACAAGGGGCGCGATGTTACACGATGGCCGATTGCGCGTGCCAGCGGCGCCTGCGGCGGGGTTCACGTGGCGAAGGTGCGGGTCGGCACGGTTCGCGGGATTGAAGGGAACAGTCTTGCCACTTCGCTGCGTGGCCGTGGCAGGAAGTCCCGCGCGGATCAGCGCAGCCCGCTCCTGCGCTTGGCGTCGAGCCACTTGAGCGCATGCGCGGGCTGGTAGCCGTCGAGCCAGGCGAACAGTCCGTCGATGTCGTCGCCGTGCCACAGGTCGGCGCGCTGGTCAGGATGCAGGAAGCGTTCGGCGACCATGCGGTCGATCATCGCCAGCAGTGGATCGTAGAAGTCGTCGACGTCGAGGAAGGCGCAGGGCTTCTCGCCGAGGCCGAGCTGGCGCCAGGTGAGCATCTCGAACATCTCGTCCATCGTGCCGAAGCCGCCGGGTAGGGCGACGAAGGCATCGGCCAGGTCGAACATGCGCGCCTTGCGCTCATGCATCGAGCCGACGACTTCAAGCCGGGTCACGCCGCGGTGCGCGACTTCCAGGTCCACCAGTTGCTGCGGGATCACGCCGATAACTTCGCCGCCGCCCTCCAGCACCGCGTCGGCGACGATGCCCATCAAGCCGACGTTGCCGCCACCGTAGACCAGGGCCAGCCCATCGGCCGCCATGCGCGCGCCCAGGGCCTTCGCACGTTCGGCATAGGCGGGGCGGAGGCCGGCGTTGGAGCCGCAGTAGACGCAGATGCTTTTCATGGGGCAGGGTTCTTGAAGATCGGTGCGGAGCCTGGAGTCACTGGATCCCCGCCTGCGCGGGGATGGCGATCAGAAATCCAGGGTCCAGGTTTTGCCCCAGCCCCCAGGTTGGGGGCGGTTCGCGCCGAAGGCGCGAAGGGGCGGGGATGGCGGCATGTTTTGGGGCCCGCGGTTTGCGCAGCAAATCGTGGGCGCAAGGCGAACCCTAGTTCGCCTTGTGGATCGCCCGCTTGTCCACCGCCATCGCCGCGTCGTGGATCGACTCGGACAGGGTGGGGTGGGCGTGGCAGATGCGGGCGAGATCGTCGGCGGAGCCCTTGAACTCCATCGCCAGCACGCCTTCGTGCACCAGTTCGGAGACGCCCACGCCGACCAGGTGCAGGCCGAGCACGCGATCGGTTTCGGCGTGCGCGATCACCTTCACGAAGCCGGCCGGTTCTGCCATGGCCACGGCGCGGCCGAGCGCGGCGAACGGGAAGCTGCCGGTCTTGTACGGCGTGCCGTCTTCCTTGAGCTGCTGCTCGGTCTTGCCGACCCAGGCCACTTCCGGCTCGGTGTAGATCACGTTGGGGATGGTGTCGTAGTTGACGTGGCCGGGCAGGCCCGCGATCAGCTCGGCCACCGCGATGCCTTCCTCGAAGCCCTTGTGCGCAAGCATCGGCCCGCGCACGCAGTCGCCCACGGCCCAGACGCCGTCGACGCCGGTGTGGCAGTGCTCGTCGACCTCGATCACGCCGCGCTGGTCGAGCTTGACGCCGGTGCCTTCGGCCAGCAGGTCCTTGCTCGCGGCGCGACGGCCGACAGCGACCAGCAGCTTGTCGAAGGTGATCGTCTGCTCGCCGTTCTTGTCGGTGTAGGTGACGACCACTTCCTTCTTCTTGCCCTTGCCCTTGACCTCGGTCTTCGAGACCTTGGCGCCCAGGCGGATGTCCAGGCCCTGCTTCTTGAACTCGCGCGCGGCGGTCTTGGCGACCTCGGCGTCGGCGACGGCCAGGAAGTCGGGCAGGGCCTCGAGCACCGTGACCTCGGCGCCCAGGCGCTTCCACACGCTGCCCAGCTCCAGCCCGATCACGCCGGCGCCGATCACGCCCAGGCGCTTGGGCACTTCGGTGAAGTCGAGCGCGCCGACGTTGTCGACGATGCATTCGCCGTCGAACTTCGCGAACGGCAGTTCGATCGAATCCGAGCCGGCGGCCAGCACCACGTTGGCGGCCTTGAGTTCGACCTCGGAGCCGTCGTGCTGCTTGACCTTGACCACGTTGCCCGGCTGCAGCTGGCCGAAGCCGTAGAACGGCGTGACCTTGTTGGCCTTGAACAGCATCGCGATGCCGCCGGTGAACTGCTTCACGATGGCGTCCTTGCGGCCGACCATCTTCGCCACGTCCATCTTCGCGTCCTTGAAGCTGATGCCGTGCTGGTCGAACAGGTGGCCCATGTTCCAGTACTGGCGCGAGGAGTCGAGCAGCGCCTTGGACGGGATGCAGCCCACGCGCAGGCAGGTGCCGCCCAGCGCCGGCTTGCCGTCCTTGCCCAGCGCGGCGTCGATGCAGGCGGTCTTCATGCCCAGCTGCGCGGCGCGGATGGCGGCGTGGTAGCCGGCGGGGCCGGCACCGATGACGATGACGTCGAATTGCTGTTGTTCGCTCATTGCGTGGTCCTTGTTCCTGGTTCCCTCTCCTTCAAGGGGAGGGCTAGGGGGATGGTTGCCTCGCGGCGTCGATGGGGAAACCCATCCCCATCCCGACCTTCCCCTTGAAGGGGAAGGGGAAAGTTACATGCCGAGCAGCATCCGGTGCGGATTCTCGAGCTGGTTCTTGATGTCCACCAGGAACAGCACCGCGTCCTTGCCGTCGATGATGCGGTGGTCGTAGCTCAGCGCGATGTACATCATCGGCGCGGCGACGACCTGGCCGTTCTCGACGATGGCGCGCTCCTTGATCGTGTGCATCCCGAGGATCGCCGACTGCGGCGGGTTGACGATCGGCGTCGACATCAGCGAGCCGAAGGTGCCGCCGTTGGTGATGGTGAACGTGCCGCCCTGCAGGTCCTCGAGCTTCAGCCCGCCCTCGCGCGCGGCCCTGGCGTAGCCGTCGATGCCCTTTTCGACGTCGGCAAAGGACATGCGCTCGACGTTGCGCAGCACCGGGGTGACCAGGCCGCGGTCGGTGGAAACCGCGATCGAGATGTCGGCGTAGCCGTGATAGATGATGTCCTCGCCGTCGACCGAGGCGTTGACTGCCGGGTACTTGGCCAGCGCGTTGGCCGCGGCCTTGGCGAAGAAGCTCATGAAGCCGAGCTTGATGCCGTTGGCCTTCATGAAATCGTCCTGCAGCTGCTTGCGCATCGCCATGACGTTGGCCAGGTTGACCTCGTTGAACGAGGTCAGCATCGCGATCGACTCCTTCGACTGCATCAGGCGCTCGGCGATGCGCTTGCGGATGCGGGTCATCGGCACGCGCTCTTCCGGACGCGCGCCGCCGGAGACGCCCGCGGTCTTGCCGCTGGCGTAGTTGACCAGGTCTTCCTTGGTCACCGCGCCGCGACGGCCGGTGCCTTCGACCTGCGACGGGTCGATGCCTTCCTTCGTCGCGGTGAAACGTGCGCCCGGCGGCAGGTCGTCGGTCTTCGCCGCGGCGCCGCCCTTGCCGGCGGAGGACTTGGGCTGGACTTCCTCGGCGCCCGCCGCCGGCTTCGACGGCGTGGTCGCCGGGGCGTCGGCCTTCTTGTCGTTGGCGGGCTTGTCGGCCTTGGCGTCTTCCTTCGGCGCTTCGGCGGCCGCGCCTTCCTCGATCACCGCGATGACCTGCTGGCTGGTGACGGTGGCGCCTTCCTCGAACTTGAGTTCCTTGATCACGCCGTCGACGGTGGACGGGACTTCAAGCACGACCTTGTCGGTTTCGAGATCGACGAGGTTCTCGTCGCGCTTGACCGCATCCCCGACCTTCTTGTGCCACGACGCGATGGTGGCGTCGGAAACGGATTCGGGAAGGACCGGGACTTTGATTTCGGTGGCCATGGTGGGCGGCGTCCTGATGGAAACGTGGAAGGAGGGCGGGGCGGATTATTCGCTGACGGTTTCGCCGTCGAGCGGGTTGACCAGTGCGTCGGCAACGAGTTGCTTCTGTTCGGCGACGTGGTCGTTGAAATGGCCGACGGCCGGGGCAGGCGAGCGCGGGCGGCCGGCATAGTGCAGCGACTGCTTCGGAGCCAGGCACGCGACCAGGTGGTGGCGGATCTGGTACCACGCGCCCTGGTTGTGCGGCTCTTCCTGGCACCAGACCACGTCGGTGGCCCTGGTGTAGCGCTTGAGCTGCGCGGCCAGCAGTTCGCGCGGGAACGGGTACAGCTGCTCGACGCGGATCAGCGCCACGTCGTCGGCGCCGCGCTTTTGCATGTCCTCGAGCAGGTCGTAATAGACCTTGCCCGCGCACAGCACCACGCGCGTGGCTTTCTTCGGGCTGCTGGTGGTGTCGGGGATCAGGTGCTGGAACTCCCCATCGGCCAGTTCGGCCAGCGACGACACCGCCAGCTTGTGGCGCAGCAGCGACTTGGGCGTCATCACCACCAGCGGCTTGCGGGTGTCCATGCACAGCTGGCGGCGGATCATGTGGAAGGCCTGCGCCGGCGTGGTCGGCACGCAGACCAGCATGTTGTCCAGCGCGCACAGCTGCAGGAAACGCTCGAGGCGTGCGGAGCTGTGCTCCGGGCCCTGGCCCTCGTAGCCGTGCGGCAGGAACAGCGCCATCCCGCACAGGCGGTTCCACTTGGCCTCGCCGGAGCTGATGAACTGGTCGATCACCACCTGCGCGCCGTTGGCGAAGTCGCCGAACTGGCCTTCCCAGATGTCGAGCGTGTCCGGGTCGGCGGTGGCGTAGCCGTATTCGAAGGCCATCACCGCTTCCTCGCTGAGCAGCGAGTCGATGATGATGGCGTCCTCGGGGTTCTTCACCAGCTGCTGCAGCGGCAGGTAATGGGTGTCGCTCTTCTGGTCGTGCAGCACCGCGTGGCGGTGGAAGAAGGTGCCGCGGCCGCTGTCCTGTCCGACCAGGCGCAGCTTGTGGCCTTCGTCGAGCAGGGTGGCGTAGGCGAGGTTTTCGGCGAAGCCCCAGTCGCCGGGCTGTTCGCCTGCGGCCATCTTGCGGCGGTCGTCGTAGATCTTGGCCACGCGCGGATGCAGCACGATGTCGTCGGGGACGGTGTTGATCACCTTGGCCAGCTTGTCGAGCGTGGCGCGCTTGACCGTGGTGTCCACCGGGTCGGACAGCTTGCCCGACAGGTACTGCGACCAGTCGATGGTGAATTCGTCGGGCTTCACCTCGGCCAGCTCGGTGGTGACTTCGCCCGCATCGAGCTTGTTGCGGTAGCCGTCGACCAGCGCCTGCGCGTCGTCGCCGGCGATCACGCCGTCGGCCGCCAGGCGGTCGGCATAAAGCTCGCGGGTGGTCTTGTGCGCGCGGATGGTCTTGTACATCAGCGGCTGGGTCGCGGCCGGCTCGTCGGCCTCGTTGTGGCCGTGGCGGCGATAGCAGACCAGGTCGATGACCACGTCCTTGCCGAAACGCTGGCGGAAGTCGAATGCCAGCTCCGCGCAGAACACCACGGCTTCCGGGTCGTCGCCGTTCACGTGCAGCACTGGCGCGCCGACCATCTTGGCCACGTCGGTGCAGTACAGCGTGGAGCGCGCATCCTCGGCGGCGCTGGTGGTGAAGCCGACCTGGTTGTTGATGACGATGTGCACCGTGCCGCCGACGCGGAAGCCGCGTGCCTGCGACATCTGGAACAGCTCCATCACCACGCCCTGGCCCGCGAACGCGGCATCGCCGTGCAGCAGGATTGGCAGCACCTGCTTGCGCTCGGTATCGCCGCGGCGGTGCTGGCGCGAGCGCACGGAACCGGCGACCACCGGGTCGACGATTTCCAGGTGCGAGGGATTGAAGGCCAGCGCCAGGTGCACCGGGCCGCCGGGCGTGTGGATGTCGGCGGAGAAGCCCATGTGGTACTTCACGTCGCCGGTGTGGGCGCGGTCGTCCCCGGCGTGGTCGAACTTGCCCTCGAACTCGTCGAACAGCTTGCGCGGCGACTTGCCGAGCGTGTTGACCAGCACGTTGAGGCGGCCGCGGTGGGCCATGCCGATGACGATGTCCTTGACCCCGTCCACGCCGGCGCGGCGGACCATGTCGTCGAGCAGCGGGATCATCGAATCGCCGCCTTCCAGCGAAAAGCGCTTCTGGCCGACGTACTTGGTGTGCAGGTAGCGCTCCAGGCCCTCGGCCGCCGTCAGGCGCTCGAGGATGCGGCGCTTTTCGTCGTCGGTGCGCTTGAAATCGCCGCCGGCCGCTTCCAGCCGCTCGTAGATCCAGCGGCGCTGCTCGGCGTCGGTGATGTGCATGAACTCGGCGCCGATCGGGCCGGTATAGGTGGCCTTGAGGCGTGCGAGCAGGTCGCCCAGCTTCATCCGCGCGTTGCCGCCGACGCCGCCGGTGCTGAATTCCGAGGACAGGTCGCTCTCGGACAGGCGGTGGAAGGCGAGGCCCAGGTCGGGCGCCTCCGGCTTGTCCTGCATCGCCAGCGGGTCGAGGTTCGCACCCAGGTGGCCGCGCGAGCGGTAGGCCGTGATCAGGCGACCGATGTGGCGCTCGCGCTCGTCGCCGGTGCCTGATGCAACGACGCCGCGGGCGGCCTGGCGGCCGGCGGCGGCGACGCTTTCGATGATGGCGGAGTGGGGGACGTCGCCGGCCTCGCGGCCCCTGAATCCGTCGAACCACGCCTTCCACTGCGGCCCCACGCTGTCCGGGGTGACCAGGTACTGCTCGTACAGGTCCTCGATGTAGGCGGCATTGGAGCCGAGCTGGGAGGACTGCGCAAACTGCTTCAGGAGACTGTCCACGTCTGGCGTATTGGGCTCGAAGAGGAAGGGGCAAACGCCTGATTCGACGGGATTTTCGCAGGCCCGTGGAGTGGCGCGGGAAAGAACTTCAATTATAGCCGCTGGGCGTGCCGCAGTGCATCATGCCGCGGGACGGCGTGTTTCCCCTGCGGTCATCGTCAGAGTCCCAGTGCGCGGTATTCGGTGCAGGGACGTGCGCGTTCCCAGACCGGCCGGAAGTGCTCCGCGAGCTGGCGCGCGCGGCCCGCGGCGCCGGTTTCGGCTTCGCCCTCCAGGCGGTGGCCGAGCGGGCGGAAGTAGTAGCCGCCGTCGTCGTTGGCCAGGTAGGCGGACGGATATTTGTGGTCGACCGGGTCGGCGACCTCGCGGAACGCGATCGCGCTGGGCAGGCGCTGGGCCAGCGCCAGCAGCGGCGCCAATGCGCGCTGCGGCGCGGCGGCATCCTGCAGCAGCACCTGTACCTGGACGCCATCGCCGCGGGTGCACAGCGCGCGCATGGCCTCGAGTACGCGCGGCGCGTCGAGCAGGCCAGGGTCCAGTTCGCGGCTGTAGACATGCAGGCCGTGGCGGGCCTGGCCGATGATCGCCGCGGTGACGGCAACGGCTGCATCGCGGTCGTCGATCGCCTGCGGCCGGTCGATGCGGCGGCGCAGCGCCTGGTGCTCGATGCCGGCTTCCATGAAGCGCTCGCCGACCGGCACGAAGCCGTGGCGCGCATAGAACGCCTGCGCCGACACCTGTGCGTTGAGGGCGATGTCGCTCCAGCCGTGCCCGCGTGCCAGTCGCAGCAGGGCGTGCAGCATCGCGTCGCCGACGCCCGCGCCGCGCCAGTCGCGCAGCACGGCCATGCGGCCGATGCGGGCGGGGGCGCTCTCATCCGGAGGCGGCACGAGCCGGCCGGTGCCGACCGGCTCGCCGGCGCGGTCGCGGGCAATCACGTGCGCGCAGCGCGGATCGAGTGCGTCGCGTTCTTCCTCGACGGGGACGTTCTGTTCCACCACGAAGACCTGCTCGCGCACCGCGAGCAGGTCTTCGGCGGCATTCGCGAACTCGACCGCTTCGACGCGGAACGGCCCGCGCGTGGCAGCGATGGTGTTCACTGCGGATCGTCCTCCGGTTCGACGAGGTGGTAGTGGCCGCCCTGGAGCAGGTCGTAGACCGCGTCGCGGCCACTGTCGGAAAGCTGTGCGTAGGCGGCGCCGTCGAGCGTGGGCGCGGCGGCGATGGCGCGGGCGTCGCGCACGGGCAGGGCATGGGCCTGGCCCGCCGCATACAGCCGCGCACCCCTGCCGGCACGGCGCCAGGCCATGCGCGTCCACGGGTGGCGGTGCAGGACGTGGCCCTGCTGCAGGTCCCACTCGATCTCGATCCGCGAGCGCGCGTCGTCGCCGGGCATGGCTTGGCCGGCGCTGCGGTACAGGGTGATGAAGCGGCCGAACCAGTCACCCAGCCGTTCCGGATCGTCGGTGCGCAGCGCGTCGAGCGCGGCGGCCACGCGCTGCATCGCCGCGCCGTCGATCTCGTGCGCATCCTTGGCCGGGGCGAGGTCCGGATCGACGTAGCGCGGGCCGTCGTCGGTCTCGGCAGCCAGCGCGTCGACGAAATCGCCCAGCAGTTCCACCGCCGCGGGCGCGCGCATGCCGACCGAATAGGTCAGGCACGGGTCCTCGGCGATGCCATGGTGGGGCACGCCGGGCGGCAGGTAGAGCATGTCGCCGGGGGCCAGGATCCAGTCGTGGGTCGGGTTGAAGCGCTGCAGCAGCTTGATCTCAACGTCCTTGCGGAAGTGCAGCGGCGGCGCGTCGCCGGCGTCGATCTGCCAGCGCCGGTGGCCCTGCGCCTGCAGCAGGAACACGTCGTACTGGTCGACGTGCGCGCCGACCGATCCGCCGGTCGCGGCGAAGCTGACCATCACGTCGTCGATGCGCCAGCGCGGCAGGAAATCGAACTTCGGCAGCAGGGCGGCGATGTCGGCATCCCACTTGTCGACGTCCTGCACGAGCAGGGTCCAGTCGCGGTCGCCCAGGCCGGGGAACTCCTCCTCGCGGAAGGGCCCGTGGCGCACCTTCCAGGCGTCGCGTCCGCGGTCGTGCTGGATGAGCCGGGACAGGGCCGTGTCCTCGCAGGCCAGGCCGGCCAGGTCCTCGGGTTCGATGGGCGAAACGAAGCCGGGGAAGGCATTGCGGATCAGCAGCGGCTTCTTCTGCCAGTAATCGCGCAGGAAATCGGCCGCGGGCATGCCCAGCGGCTGCGTTGCGGAGCCTTCGACTTCGATGGGGAGCTGGGCGCGGGAGCGTGCCATGGGCGGGTCCGGTGGTCGTCTGCCGCCATTGTCGCGCCAACCGGATGAATGTCGCTTCGGCAGGGTGGTCCCGCCGCGTGACGACGAGGGTCAGCCGTCGTCCAGACTGCGCCCGAGTTCGGCCTCGCGGTCGCGGATTTCGGTGTCGATGTCGCGCGGCGGCCCGGATTGCCCGCCATCGCTGCCCTGGGATGCGCGCAGGCGCGCCAGGTGGGACGGTTCGGCAGGCGCCGGGAAGCCGCGCGCGGCCAGCAGCGCCTGGCAGCGTTGCTGCGCCTGCGCCAGCTGCGGGTAGCGGCCGGCCTGCACCGGCCACCAGTAGATGTTCTCGACGACGGGCTGCGCGCCGATGCGTTCGGCAACGGGTGCGGCTTCGATCGTGTAGCCGGGGTCGGCGCCGTGCTCCAGCAGCCACAGCGCCTTGTCGAAGCGGCCGGCGCTGTAATGGCCAAGGAGGGTGTCGCCGGGCATGCCGTGCGCGGTCGCGTTGACGTCGGCACCGCGTTCGACCAGCAACTTGACGTTGTCCCACTCCCCGGCGAGTGCGGCGACCATCGTCAGCGGCTCGCCGTCGGCGTTGCTGCCGTCGACCTTGCCACCATGGTCGAGGAAAGCCTGCAGCAGGCGCGGATCGGGCGCTTTCGCGGCCCAGACGATGGCGTGGCCCGCGGCGGGCACTTCGCGGTCGGGATCGGCGCCGTTGTCGAGCAGGGCGGCCACGCCGTCGACGTTGCCCTGCAGCACCGGCCAGGCGACCAGCGGCAGGCCACCGGGCGACACCGCATTCGGATCGGCGTGCTCCTCGCGGACGAGCCGCCGGACTTCAGCCGCGTCCCCCGCAGCCGCGGCGCGTGCCAGGGCCAGTTCGGGTCCGCTGAAATGCCGTTCGATGTCGAGTGTCTGGGACACCTTGGATCCTTGGGTGGAGGGAGCGGGTGCGGCGGCGTCCGGCCCGCGGCAGGCCGCGAGTGCGCACAGGGCAAGGACCAGCCACATCGTCTTCATCATAAGCGCGCGCGGACGGCATGCGGGTGTCCGTCCGGAGGATACGCCAGCCCCTGCGTCACGTGGCCGGAGTACCGGCGCGGGATGCACGCAGCGGTGGCAGGGTGACGGCAGCGCGTCAGCCCAGTTCGGCCTCCAGGGCGTCCTCGCGGCTGCCGACCTCGGTGCCCAGCGAGGCGTCGAGCACGCCGAAGCTGTGGCGATCGATCATCTCGCCGAAGGTGTCGCGCACGTCGCCGGACAGGCCCTGCTTGCCGGCGGCGATCACCACCGCCAGGTCGCGGTTGACCTCCTCGATGCTCTTGCCGCTGGCGCGCGCGAATTCGCCGATGTTGTCGACCACGTCGCCGACGGTCTTGATGCCGCCGCCCATGTTCTTCAGCACGTCGCCGGGCAGGTACTTGTCCGCGTCCGCGAGGCGGTCGCCGAGCCAGTCCGTCGCGCCATCGACGATGTCGCCGAGCTTGCCGAAGAAGCCGCCGGTCTTCTCGGCCGCCACGCCGGGCAGGCTGAGCTTGTCGGCGGTGCTGTTGATGTCGGCGAGGATGTCCTCGAGCGGGATCACGTCGGGCCGGGCGCTGCCATCCTTGTTGGTGGCGTCGAGGGTGACGACGGTACCGGCGGCATCGGGCAGGTCGCGCAGCTGGTCGCCGCTGGCGTTGGTCGGCAGCGAGTTGCCGGTGTAGTGGTTGTAGATGGCCACGCCGAGGTTGAGGTCGGTGGCCAGCGCGTCGGCGTTGCGCGACGTCAGCCCCTGCGTGTCGCGCTGCAGCGTGGTCAGCAGGTCGCCGTCGACCGCGTAGGTGGTGATGCCGGCGTCGGCATCGGCCGGTGGCGTCAATCCGCGTTCGGAGAGGAAGCGGGAGGTGGTGTCTGAATGCACGCCGGCCGGGTTGGAGACGATCCCCTGTCCGCCGGTGACCTGCGCCGCGGCGGTGGCGAGGCCGCCGCCCAGCGAGTGGCCGCTGTAGATGACGTTGCCATCGCTGTGTTCGCTGACCGTGGTGGCCAGGCTCATCGCGCGCTCGTAGTACTCCTCCGGGTTGCCCATCGCCTGCGCGACGTCGGCGTTGACGTCCTGGACGTCGCCGAAGTCGGTGCCTTCGAACGCCAGCACCGGCTGCGCATCCTTGCCGTAGACGGCCGGGTCGGGAATGAACAGCTCGGCGTTGAAGCCAGACCCTTGCGGGTGCAGCTGCGAGGAGGTGATGCCGTATTGCTTCAGCTCGGCCGCGCTGGCCTTGTGCCAGCCGTCGGGCGCGGCGTCGTTGGCGCCGAGCGAGCGGCTGAGCTGCAGGACCTCGCGGTCGTGGTAGAGCGTGGCGAGATCGTCGGTCTGCTTCCAGAGCGCGCCGTCGCCTTTTTCCTGGGCCTGCGTGTAGCCCCGGGTCAGCAGTTCGCGCTGCTTGGGGTCGGAAGTGGAGGCGTCGACCTTGGCCTGGATCTCCTCGGGCGACTGCCGTGGCGGCGGTGGCGGCGGCGGTGCGACCGCCTGCATCACCGTCTGGGCCGATTGCCTGATGCTGTCGAGAATGGTGGACATGGCCGCACTCCGGCTGGCGTTGGATGCCCCCTTTGATAACGGAGTGCCGGCCGGCGTGCCATTGGGGCTGACCCTAGGCGCTTCGCCGGGCGCCGCGACTCAGATGTCGCTGGCCAGCCGGTCGGCCAGGCCGGTGTAACCGCCCGGCGTCAGCGCCAGCAGCCGCTGTTTCTCGTCCTCGGGAAGGTCCAGCGAGTCGATGAATCCGCGCATCGAGGCCTCGTTGATGCCCTGGCCACGGGTCAGGGCCTTGAGCTGTTCGTAGGGATTGGGCAGGCCGTGGCGGCGCATGACGGTCTGCACGGCCTCGGCCAGCACCTCCCAGGCGGCGTCGAGATCGGCGGCCAGGCGCCCGGGGTTGGTCGAGAGCTTGCCCAAGCCGCGCAGCAGCGCGTCGTAGCCGATCAGGGCGTGGCCGAAGGCGGTGCCCAGGGCGCGCAGCACGGTAGAGTCGGTGAGGTCGCGCTGCCAGCGGCTGACCGGCAGCTTGGTCGAAAAATGGTCCAGCAGCGCGCTGGCGATGCCGAAGTTGCCCTCGGCGTTCTCGAAGTCGATCGGGTTGACCTTGTGCGGCATGGTCGAGCTGCCGACTTCGCCGGCCTTGACCGCCTGTTTGAAGTAGCCGAGCGAGATGTAGCCCCAGATATCGCGGCACAGGTCGATGCAGATGGTATCGATGCGGCGTTGCGCGTCGCAGGTCTCGGCGACGCAGTCGTGCGGCTCGATCTGGGTGGTGTACGGGTTGAAGTCCAGGTCCAGGGACTCCACGAAGCGGCGCGCGAACGCCGGCCAGTCCACGTCCGGATACGCGGCGACGTGGGCGTTGTAGTTGCCGACCGCGCCGTTGATCTTGCCGGTGAGCGATACCGCCGCCAGTTGTTCGCCCTGGCGCCGCAGGCGGGCGACGACGTTGGCGATCTCCTTGCCGACCGTGGTGGGCGAGGCGGTCTGGCCGTGGGTACGCGAAAGCATCGGAAGCGCGGCGTGTTCGTGCGCCATCGCGCGCAGGGCTTCGATAACCTCGTCGAGCTTCGGCAGCAGCACCTCGCGCCGGGCCTGGTTGAGCATCAGCGCGTAGGACAGGTTGTTGATGTCCTCGCTGGTGCAGGCGAAGTGGACGAATTCCAGCGCCGGGCCGAGCTCGGCGTCGTCCTTCAGGCGCTCTTTGATGAAGTACTCGACCGCCTTGACGTCATGGTTGGTGGTGCGCTCGATCTCCTTGACCCGGGCGGCGTCGGCGACGGAGAAACCTTCGGCCAGCGCACGCAGGCGCGCGGCGGCGGCGTCGCCGAAGGGCGCGAGCTCGGCGATGCCGGGCTCGGCGGCCAGCGCCAGCAGCCATTCCACCTCGACCCGGACCCGGGCCCTGAGCAGGCCGTACTCGGAGAAGATCGGCCGCAGGGCATCCACCTTGCCGGCGTAGCGGCCGTCGAGCGGGGACAGGGCGAGCAATTGCGATTCGGTGGACATGGCGGGGGTGCGGTGCGGGAAGCCGGGCATTCTACTGTGGCCGCCGGCCATCGGCCCTGCGCAGGCGCGGCGGAAGCCGCGAGCCTGGCTCCCGGCGAGGCGTTCGGGGTGGCGGCGTATCCTGAAGGCCTCACTCAGGAGGACATCATGGCCACGCAGCGCTACCGGACCGAACACGACAGCATGGGCGAACTGCAGGTGCCCGCCGAGGCGCTGTGGGGCGCGCAGACGCAGCGCGCGGTGCAGAATTTCCCGGTGTCGGGGCGGCCGATGCCGCGCGGCTTCATCCGCGCGCTGGGGCTGGTGAAGGCGGCCGCGGCCACGGTCAACGCCGAGCTGGGCCTGTTGCCCAAGGGCGTGTCGCGCGCGATCCGCGCAGCGGCGCTGGAGGTGTCCGCGGGCGAGTACGACGCGCAGTTCCCGATCGACATCTACCAGACCGGGTCCGGTACATCGTCGAACATGAATGCCAACGAGGTGATCGCGACGCTCGCCTCGCGCAGCCCGCAGTCCGGCAAGAAGCCGGTCCATCCGAACGACCACGTCAACCTCGGCCAGAGTTCCAACGACGTCATTCCGACCACGCTTCGCGTCAGCGCGCAGCTGGCCGTGGTCGAGGACCTGCTGCCGGCCCTGAAGCACCTGCGCAGGACCATCGACGGCCGCGCCCGCGCCTTCGGCAAGGTGGTCAAGACCGGGCGCACGCACCTGATGGATGCGATGCCGATGACTTTTGCGCAGGAGTTCGGCGCGTGGTCGTCGCAACTGGCCTCGGCGCAGGGACGGATCGAGGATGCGCTCAAGCGCCTGCGCCGGCTGCCGATCGGCGGCACCGCGATCGGCACCGGCATCAATGCCGATCCGCGTTTCGGCAAGGCGATGGCGAAAACGCTATCGACGCTGGCGAAGACGAAGTTCGAATCGGCCGCCGACAAGTTCGAGGGCCTGGCCTCGCAGGACGACGCGGTGGAGCTGTCGGGCCAGCTGAGCGCGCTGGCGGTGGCCCTGATGAAGATCGCCAACGACCTGCGCTGGATGAACTCCGGGCCGCTGGCGGGGCTTGGCGAACTGGAGCTGCCGGCGCTGCAGCCGGGCAGCTCGATCATGCCCGGCAAGGTCAACCCGGTGGTGCCGGAGGCGACGGTGATGGTCTGCGCCCAGGTGATGGGCCACCACACGGCGATCACGGTCGCCGGCCAGACCGGCAACTTCCAGCTCAACGTGACCCTGCCGCTGATCGCGTCGAACCTGCTCGATTCGATCGGACTGCTGGCCAACGTCTCGCGCCTGTTGGCCGACACCACCATCGCCGGGATGAAGGTGCGCCGCGACAACGTCGCCGCCGCGCTCGACCGCAACCCGATCCTCGTCACCGCGCTGAACCCGATCATCGGCTACGAGAAGGCGGCGGCGATCGCCAAGCGTGCTTACAAGGAAGGGCGGCCGGTGCTCGACGTGGCGCTGGAGGACAGCGGCCTGCCGGCGGCGGAACTGCGCAAGCTGCTCGACCCCAAGGCGCTTACCCGCGGCGGCATCCAGGGCGGTTGAAGCCGGGGCGGCCCGTGCAATCGGGCCGTGCGCGTCGTTCCCGCTTCAGTGGGGACGGCGGGCGGTCCTAGCCGGCCGCCGCCGTGGCCGCGGCTTCCTCCGCGTCGTCCCGGCAGTCGTCGATGTCCGACTGGTCCATCTTCGCGTAGGGCGCGAACTCGGGCAGCTGTGCCACCAGTTGCTCCTGCGCTTCGAGCAGCGCGGGGAAGTGGTCGCAGATCCGGAGCGCCTGCGCTTCGAACTGGCGTGCTTCGGCCTCGATCTCCTCTTCGACCTTGTCGCCCTTGCCCGACAGCACGCCGCGCAGCGCCTTGCCGGCGGCGCGCATGCCGAAGTCGGCGCCCTGCATGCCGATGTCGGTACCGGTCACGGCGAGGTCGATGAGGCCGGCCCGGTACCGCAGCAACAACTCGCGCTGTGCATCGTTGATGGCGACCTTGTTGTTCTCGATGACCAGGTCGCCCTGTGGCGTGATCTTCGCCCCGGCGTGCCCGTCGACGGAATTGAGCTTGATGTCCTGGTTTTCCAGCTTCGAGCGCACCTTGGCCGCGACCTTGCCGAGGGTGCGGTTCGCGACCCGGTCAGCGGATCCGGCGCCCTGTGGCGCGTGCGCGGTCGATGGTGCATCGCGGCCGCAGCCGGCGGCGAGCGCCAGGCAAGCGAGCAGGGCGAGGGTGGTTGCCTTGGTCATGGTCGATCCCCTGGTCATGGACGGTGAAGGCGTCAGCGCTTGCGCGGCAGGTCGACGCGGCCGGTGACGCCGCGGTGGTCCACGTCGCCGCTGCCGGCCGAGCGCACGGTCAGGTCGCCGCGAGCGCCGTCGACTTCGATGTCGCCCGAGCCGATCGAGCCGACCGTGATGTTGCCGCCGATGTCCTCGAGGTCGAGGTCGCCGGAGCCGACCGAGCCAACCTCCACCGGGCCGCGGGTGGAGCGGATCGACACGTCGCCCGACCCGATGCTGCCGATCTTCGAGGGACCGCCGACATTGCGGATGACGGCGTCGCCCGAGCCGACCGAAGCCAGGTCCAGCGAGCCGATGTCATCGGCCTTGAGGTCGCCGGAGCCCAGCGACGCGGCCAGTTCGCCGCGGATGCCGCTGGCCCGCACGTCGCCCGAGCCGGTGGCGATGCGGGCGCTGCGCGCGCCTTCGACGCTGGCGTCGCCCGAGCCGACCTTGAGTTCCACCGCGATGTCGTCGGGTACGCTGGCCTGGAGCTCCATGTAGGCGTATTGGCTGCCGTTGAAAAGGCCGCCGAACCTGCCCTCGCGCTTCGCGGTGACGACCAGGCGGTCGCCGGACCGCTGCTGCGACAGCACCAGTCGCGACAGGTCGTCTTCGCGCGATGCACAGGCGCGGCCTTCGACGCGGTTGCCCGGCTTTGCCGCCGCGCGCACGTCCAGGTCGTTGGCGCCGATGTCGAACACGACCGTCTTCACGCCGGCCATGTCCAGCTGCAGGTCGCGCGGCTGGCTGTGTTCGCACTCCGGCGCCGCGGCGGCGGCCAGCGGCAGCAGGAGCAGGGCGCCGAGGATGAGGGTTTGCTTGCGCATGGGGAACTCCTTGTGGTGTCCGGGGGCGGCGCCGGGCAGGGCGCAGCCAAAGATCGCGGGTCAGTCGGCCAGTTCGCGACGGCGGCGCAGCTGGATCGCGACGTAGATCATCACCGCGCCTGCCACCGCGCCGATCCAGAGCTGCGGCATTGCCAGGCTGGTCAGCTGGCTGGCCGGCGACAGGGTCTGGAGGACCTGCTCCAGCCCCTCGCTGCCGTTATCGAAGGCGCCACCGCGATGCAGCAGGTCCATGCCCGGCACCGTGCCCAGCAGCAGGCGGCCGACGACGTTGCTCCAGAACCAGGAGCTGTCGAGGTGGAACATCTCCATCAGGTCGAACCAGCTCACGAAGATGCCGGCGAACAGCGGCACCATGATCGCCCACAGGAACGGCTTGCTGCGCGACCACGCCGAGCACAGCAGCAGCCAGCCGACGGTCGGCAGCGACCACAGTGCGTAGACCGGGATCCAGGCCAGGGTGCCGCCGATGATGTTCAGCGGGCTGGCCGGACCCCACAGCAGCGTCCACGGATTGCCGCCGTGCACGAGTACCACGACGCTGAGCATGAGCATGAAGCCGAGCATGGTGACCAGCGAGGCAACCACGGCCAGTACCGGCGCGACCACGATCGCGCTGGCGACCTTCGACAGCACCGTCTGCGCGTCGGACACCGGCAGCGACTTCCAGAACAGTACGCTGCGGTCCTTGCGCTCGTCGTACAGCGCGCCGAGGCAGTAGAAGAACACCACGAACGCCAGCACCAGGAACGGCCAGGACGAGCTCAGGAACAGGGTCAGGTCGATGCCGCGGGCGAGTTCCGCCATGTCGGCGGCGTCCATGCGGCTGGTGAGCTGGCCGATGTCCAGGCCGTTGACGGTGATCCCGTCGAACTGGAGGTCGCCGCTGCCGGCCGCGCGGCGCGCGGCGACCAGGCCGAAGACGATCATCATGCCGGTGAGCAGCAGCGAGATGCCGCCGGCGATCAGCGGCGCCCACAGGAAGCCGCCCTTGTGTTCCCAGTATTCGCGCTGCAGCAGCAGCTTGAACTTGTGGGTGGGATGGACCGGCGCGGCGGCGCGCGGCACGGCGACGTCGTGGTCGGTGGCGTTCATGCGTAGGTTCCCTTCATGGTGGCGACGAACAGGTCGGCCAGGCCCGGCGTGCGGGTCTCGCCGAGGCGGGCCAGTTGCGCCTGCGGCACGCCGTCGAACAGCATCACGGTTTTGCCGAAGGGCAGGGCGCGCTCGTCCACGGGGCCGAGGCTGCGCGCCTGCTCCGCGCGATCGGCGTCGACCATCAGCTCGACGAAGCGTTCGCCGACGGCGTCCATCGGCGCGTCCAGCACGATCTTGCCGGCGCGGATGAACATCACGTCGGTGAGGATGTGCTCGACCTCCTCGACCTGATGGGTGGTGATGACGATGGTCTTCTGCTCGTCGAAGTAGTCCTCCAGCAGGCGCTGGTAGAACTGCTTGCGGTAGAGGATGTCCAGGCCCAGCGTCGGCTCGTCGAGCACCAGCAGGCGCGCGTCGATCGCCATCACCAGGGCCAGGTGCAGCTGCACGATCATGCCCTTGGACAGCTCGCGCACGCGCTGGCGCGGCTTGAGCTGGGTGTTGGCCAGGAAGCGCTCGCAGCGGGCGCGGTCGAAGCGCGGGTGCACGCCGGCGACGAAGTCGATGGCTTCCTTGACCCGGATCCAGCGCGGCAGCACCGCGACGTCGGCGATGAAGCACACGTCGTTCATCAACTCGTCGCGCCGTGTGCGCGGATCCTTGCCCAGCACCCGCAGCTCGCCGTCGAACGGCGTCAAGCCGAGCATGGCCTTGAGCGCTGTGGTCTTGCCGGCGCCGTTGGGCCCGATCAGGCCGACGATGCGGCCGGCGCCGATGTCGAAGCGCGCGCCGTCGAGGGCGACGGTGCTGCGGTAAGTCTTGCGCAGGTCGCGTGCGGTGACGACGTGGTCGTCCATGGCGATGGCCGTGTTCATGCCTTGCCTCCATTGCGTACCGGGGCGAGCAGGTCTTCCATCGACAGGCCAAGCCGCTGGATGCGTTCGAGCACCAGCGGCCATTCCTCGTTGAGGAAGCGTTCGCGTTCGTTCGACAGCAGTTTCTTCGATGCCTCTTCGGTGACGTACATGCCCAGGCCTCTGCGTTTTTCGACGAGTGCTTCGTCCGCGAGCTCCTGATAGGCGCGCGAGACGGTGATGGGGTTGAGCTGGTATTCGGCGGCGACCTGGCGCACGGAGGGGAGTGCGTCGCCGGGCTTGAGCACGCCATCGAGCATCATCGCGATGACGCGCTCCTTGAGCTGGCGATAGATGGGTGCGCCATCGTTCCACTGGATTGCGCTCATGGCTCAGCTCCGGCTGCCGCGGCGCAGGCCCTGCGCGAAGGAGAAGTAGGGGACGGCCAGCGCGCCGCGGACCTGGCGCGCATGGCGGCGTTTTTCCCGCGCGGCCTCGCGCCTGGCATCGGCCTGGTCGGAGGTGGCGTCGATCGCCGCGCCCAGTGCGGCTTCGGTGGACACCGTCGCGGCGAAGCTGACGACGCTGGCGATGGTGTCGCCCAGCGACGCGCTCTGGTCGAGGTCTTCTTCCAGCTGCCGGGCGCGGGCCTCGATGTTCAATTCGAGGGCGTCGGCGCCGATGTCGGGAGCATGGACAACGACCGCGGCCAGCGAGGCCGGTGCGTCCTGGCCGGACGGCGCCGGGCCGGAGGCCATCAGCGTGAGCGCGAGCATCACGCCGGCGGCGGAGAAGGCGAGCATCGAGTTGTGGAGCTTGCGGTTCATGGCGAACGTCCTGCTCTGGGTGATCGGTGTTGTATGTAACTATAACACCATGACACGCAGGGTCAACAGGTTTTTGGGTCAAAACGACCCAACTGAAGTCATGGTCGCCATCGATGGGGGTGGGTGGCCTCTTTTTTCTTTCAAAACAGTGAGTTGCCGGGTTCCTTCCCCCCATGCTTGGCCCCTGCGCCCATCAATAATGAGGCCGGAGTCATGGGCGTGGCTGGTTCCCGGCAGGATTCCCGGCGCCCTTTCCACGCCGGAAGGGCAATCGGCACGGGACATGTCCGCGGCCACTCGGGCGACGACTGGCGGAACCCGCTGCACGTCGTTGCGCCTGCCCGGGAACAGGCGCCGCCGGGCCGCCATCGCGGGCGATGTGGCGCGGACCGCACGCATCCGGCGATGCGCGCACGACAGCGATTGCCGGGGCAGGCCATGGCCGCGACAATAGGCGACTTCGCGCCGCAATCCCGCGGGCGCCCACAGGAGTCGTTCCGGTATGAAGTCCCTGCTGCGCGCAATCGCCGCGCTGTCGATCATCGCGGCCATGATCCCGGCCGCAGCTGCTCTGGCCCAGGACAAGCAGGCGCTGTCCGGCGAGCGTGACAAGGCCAGTTACATGGTGGGCATGGACGTGGCCAAGTCGCTGGCGCCGGCCGCCGAGGACATGGATCTGGCCGCCTTCGAGCGCGCGGTACGCAACAGCTTCGACGGCGGCGAGCCACTGATTTCGGAACAGGACGCCGCCGAAACCGGACAGGCCCTGATGCAGCGCGTGGCCGCGCGCAGCGGCCGCCCGGTGCCGGGCCAGCCGCCGGGATCGCAACCGCCCACGGTCGACAAGGGCAAGGTGGGCCTGCTGGTGGGCGCGGACATCGGCCGCTCGCTGGCGCCGGTCAAGGAAGAGATCGACCTGCCGGTAGTGATGCAGGCGCTGAAGACGACGCTGGCCGGCGGCAAGACGCTGCTCAGCGACGCCGAGGCCGATGCCATCCGCACCGCCTTCGGCCAGCGCGTGCAGGCCAGCGCGAAGGCCCGGGCTGAGCAGGCCGGCATCCGCAACGCTGCCGAGGGCGAGAAATTCCTCGCCGCCAACAGGTCCGTCAAGGGCGTGTTCGTCACGCCGTCGGGCCTGCAGTACATGGTGCTGCGGCAGGGCTCCGGCCCGCGTCCGCACCCCAGCGACCGCGTCCGCGTGAACTACCGCGGGACGCTGCTGGACGGCAGCGTGTTCGACACCTCCGAGCAGCACGGCGGCCCCGCCGAGTTCGGCCTCAACCAGGTGATCCCCGGCTGGACCGAGGGCGTGTCGATGATGCCGGTCGGCGCCAAGTACCGCTTCTGGATCCCGGGTGACCTTGCCTACGGCGCAAAGGGCAACGATTCGATCGAACCGAACTCGACCCTGGTCTTCGATGTCGAACTGCTCGATATCCTCTGATCCCGGCCATCCGATTTCCAATCCCCCTGCCGGCACGTTGCCGGCCCGCCGCACAACCGGAGTTGCCACGACATGACACCCCGAAACCGCTTTGCCACCGCCGGCCTGCTTGCCGCCTCCCTGGCCCTGGGCCTCGCCGCCTGCAAGCCGATCGACCCGGATGCGACGGGCAAGGACAAGGCGGGCGCGACCGCCAACGACGCCGGCAACGGCGACATCGCCAAGAGCAGCGGCCTGAAGACCGAGAAGGAGCAGGCCAGCTACATGGTCGGCATGTCGCTGGGCAAGTCGCTGGAGCCGATCAAGGACGACATCGACATGGACACCGTGGTCAAGGCGATGAAGACCGTGGCGTCCGGCGGCAAGGCCGTGCTTACCGACGAACAGGCGCAGCAGGTCGCGCAGGCCTTCGACCAGCGCCTGCAGGCCAAGCGCGTGGCCGAGGCCGACGCCGCCGCGAAGAAGAATGCCAGCGAGGGCGAGGCCTTCCTTGCCGCCAACGCGAAAAAGCCGGACGTCAAGACCACCGAGTCGGGGCTGCAATACCAGGTGCTGGTCGAGGGCAAGGGCCCGAAGCCGACCGCCGACGACATGGTCAAGGTGCACTACAAGGGCGAACTGCTCGACGGCACCGAGTTCGACAACTCGCATGACCGCGGCGAACCGACGGTGTTCTCGCTGCAGCAGGTCGCGCCCGGCTGGGCCGAAGGCGTGCAGCTGATGCCGGTCGGCAGCAAGTACAAGCTGTGGATCCCCAGCGACCTGGGTTATGGCGAGACCGGCACCCCGGGCGGCCCGATCCCGCCGAATGCCACGCTGGTGTTCGAGGTCGAGCTGCTCGACATCGTCAAGCCGGAAGGCGACGCACAGTAAGGGAACGGCACGCATGCGCGTCGCGATTTTCGGCACCGGCTACGTCGGCCTGGTCACCGGGACCTGCCTGGCCGAAGTTGGCCACGAGGTGGTCTGCGTCGATATCGACCAGGCCAAGGTCGACGGCCTGGAGCGGGGCATCGTCCCGATCTACGAGCCGGGCCTGGAGCCGATGGTCAAGGCCAACCACGCGGCGGGGCGGCTGCGCTTTACCACCGACGCGGCGGAGGCGATTGCGCACGGCGAAGTGGTGTTCATCGCCGTCGGCACGCCTCCCGACGAGGACGGCAGCGCCGACCTGCAGTACGTGCTCGCCGTGGCCGGGACCATCGGCACGCACCTGCAGAAATCCGCGGTGGTGGTGGACAAGTCGACGGTGCCGGTCGGCACCGCCGACAAGGTGAAGGTGAAGATCGCCGAAACGCTTGCTGCCCGCGGCGCGGACATACCCTTCGAAGTAGTCTCGAACCCCGAGTTCCTGAAAGAGGGTGCGGCGGTCGAGGACTGCATGCGTCCGGATCGGATCGTGATCGGCGCCGACAGCGCGCAGGCGGTGGAGACGCTGCGCCGGCTGTATGCACCGTTCAACCGCAACCACGAGCGGATCGTCAGCATGGATGTGCGCTCGGCGGAGCTCACCAAGTACGCGGCGAACGCGATGCTGGCCACCAAGATCAGTTTCATGAACGAGATCGCCAACATCGCCGAGAAGGTCGGCGCGGACGTGGAGATGGTGCGCAAGGGCATCGGCTCGGATCCGCGCATCGGCTGGCACTTCATCTATCCGGGCGCCGGCTACGGCGGCTCGTGCTTTCCCAAGGACGTGCAGGCGCTGGCCCGCACTGCGCAGCAGCACGGGCACGAGCCGACGCTGCTCGACGCGGTGGAGTCGGTCAACGAACGGCAGAAGGGCCACCTGTTCGAGTTGATGCTGCGCCACTACGGCGACGCCGCCGCGCTGCGCGGCAAGAGCATCGCGCTGTGGGGACTGGCATTCAAGCCCAACACCGACGACATGCGCGAAGCCTCCAGCCGCAGGCTGCTGCAGCAGCTCTGGGACGCGGGCGTGCATGTGCGCGCCTACGATCCCGAGGCCATGGACGAAACGCGCCGGATCTTCGGAGAGCGCGCCGACCTGGTCCTGTGCGAAAGCGCCGATGCCGCCATCGAGGGCGCGGACGCACTGGTCGTGATCACCGAATGGAAGCAGTTCCGCAGCCCGGACTTCGATGACCTGGAGGCGCGGTTGGCGGACGCGGCGATCTTCGACGGCCGCAACCTTTACAAGCCAGGCGACGTCGAGGCCGCAGGCCTGGCGTACTACGGCATCGGCCGCGGCCGCTCGATCGGTATCGACTGACGATGGCCGACGGACTCGAACAACGCATCGTCGAGCTGGAAACGAGGCTCGCGTTCCAGGAGCAGGCGCTGTCCGAGCTCAGCGACGCGCTGGCCGCGGCGCGCATCGAGGCGGGCGAGAATGCCGAAATGCTGCGCCGCGCGCTGGAAATGATGAAGCAGTCGCGCGGCGAGTTCTTCGCCGATCCGTCCGAGGAACCGCCGCCGCCGCATTACTGAGGGCGCGGGTTGGTTGGTGGTCCGAGACGCCGCCGTCAACCGGATCCATTCATCCCCGCGGCCTGCATGCTGGCAAACTTCCCCGGCCCTCTACCAACCACCTGCCCCCCATGAGCGACACACTCCGCGACCAACTCCTGGGCCTGGGTTTCAAGCCCGCGCCGAAGACCCCAAAGGCGCCGCAGCGCGACAAGGGGAAGCCCGGCAAGCGTGGTCCGGGTGCCCCGGGGCGTCCACAGGCCGGCAAACCGGGGCAGGGCGCGCCGCAGAAGAAGCGGCGGCCGCAGTCGCGCGAGGACATCGACCTCGCGAAGGCCTACGCGATCCGTGCCCAGCGCGAGAAGGACGAGCGCATCGAGGCCGAACGCCGCAGGCAGGAGGAAGCACGCCAGCGCCGCGAGGCCAAGGCGAAGCTCGCGACGATGCTCGAGGGCAAGGCGCTCAACGACGAGGCCGCCGAACACGTGCGCCACTTCGAGTACGGCGGCAAGATCAAGCGCATCCACGTCACCATCGACCAGCTCAAGGCGCTCAATGCCGGCGAGCTGGGCGTGGTGCAGCTCAACGGCCGCTACCTGCTGGTGACCGCAGCGGTGCTGGCGGATGCCGAAGCGATCTTCGCGCCGGCGGTTGCGCTCAAGGTCGACCCGCAGGCGCCCGCCGAAGATGACCCGTATGCCGACCCGCGCTACCAGGTGCCGGACGACCTGGTGTGGTGATCAGGGCTGATGGCTTGCAGGAGTGGCTTCAGCCGTGAGTTTTTGGATGCTGGCGAATGAATGAAAACCTCGCGGCTGAAGCCGCTCCTGCAGGCGCGGCGCGCTATTCCGGGTCGTAGTCGAGGTTCGACGCCAGCCAGCGCTCGGCCTGCTGCAGCTCCACGCCCTTGCGCCTGGCGTAGTCGGCGACCTGTTCCTTCGACACCCGGCCGACGACGAAGTACTGGCTCTTCGGGTGGCTGAAGTAGTAGCCGGACACGGCCGCCGTGGGCAGCATCGCGAAGCCTTCGGTCAATTCCATGCCCGCGTTGCGTTCGGCGTCGAGCAGGGCGAACAGCTTGCGTTTTTCGCTGTGCTCAGGGCAGGCGGGATAGCCCGGCGCGGGACGGATGCCGCGGTACTTCTCGGCGATCAGGGCCTCGTTGTCGAGCGCCTCGTCGGCGGCGTAGCCCCAGAACTCGCGGCGCACGCGCATGTGCAGGTGCTCGGCCAATGCTTCGGCCAGGCGGTCGGCCAGCGCCTTGAGCAGGATCACGTTGTAGTCGTCGTGGTCGGCGCGGAAGCGGTCGATGTGTTCCTCGATGCCGATCCCGGCGGTGACCGCGAACGCGCCGATCCAGTCCTGGCGGCCGCTGCCTTCGGGCGCGATGAAATCGGCCAGGCAGAAATCGGGCCGCTCGACCGGCTTGTCGACCTGCTGGCGCAGGAAGTTGAAGGTGGTGGGGGCCTCCGCGCCGGGCAGGGCGACATCGACGATGACGTCGTCGCCGGCCGAGCGGGCGGGCCAGATCCCGAACACGGCCTTTGCGGTCAGCCACTTTTCCGAAACGATCCGCTCCAGCATCGCGCGCGCATCGCGGTACAGCTCGTTCGCGCTCTGCCCGACCACCTCGTCCTCGAGGATCGCCGGGAACTTGCCGGCCAGCTCCCAGGCCTGGAAGAACGGCGTCCAGTCGATGGTCTCGACCAGCGCCTGCAGCGGATAGTCGTCGAACACGGTGAGGCCGGTGGTGTTCGGCGCCGGCGGCGCGTAATCGTCCCAGCCGCCGTCGAAGCGCTGCGCGCGCGCCTTGTCCAGCGGTACCAGCCGCTTGGCGCCGCCGCGATTGCGATGGCGTTCGCGGATTTCGGCGTAGTCGCTGTCGTTGGCGGCGACGAAGGCATCGCGCAGTTCGCGCGAGATCAGCGACTGCGCCACGCCCACCGCGCGCGAAGCGTCCTTCACCCACACCGTGGGCGACTTGTAGTGGGGGTCAATCTTCAGCGCGGTGTGCGCGCGCGACGTCGTCGCGCCGCCGATCAGCAGCGGGATGGTGAAGCCCTGCCGCTGCATCTCGCGCGCGACGTTGCCCATTTCCTCCAGCGACGGGGTGATCAGGCCGGAAACGCCGATGATGTCGGCGTTCTCGGCCTTGGCGGTATCGAGAATCTTCTGCGCCGGCACCATCACGCCCAGGTCGACCACGTCGAAGTTGTTGCAGGCCAGCACCACCCCGACAATGTTCTTGCCGATGTCGTGCACGTCGCCCTTGACGGTCGCCATGATGATCTTGCCGTTGGACTTGCCGGTGTCGCCCGTCCTTTCCTTTTCCGCCTCGATGAAGGGCAGCAGGTAGGCCACGGCCTTCTTCATCACGCGCGCCGACTTGACCACCTGCGGCAGGAACATCTTGCCGGCGCCGAACAGGTCGCCGACCACGTTCATGCCGTCCATCAGCGGGCCTTCGATCACGTCCAGCGGGCGCTCGGCCTGCTGCCGGGCTTCCTCCGTGTCCTCGACCACGTACTGGTCGATGCCGTGCACCAGCGCGTGGCTCAGCCGCGCGCGCACGGGCTTTTCGCGCCAGGACAGGTCCTCGGCCTTCGCCTTGCCCTTGCTGCCCTTGTAGCGTTCGGCCAGCGTCAGCAGGCGCTCGGTGGCGTCGGGGCGGCGGTTGAGGACCACGTCCTCGACGTGCTCGCGCAGTTCGGGGTCGAGTTCGTCGTAGATCGGCATCGCGCCGGCGTTGACGATGCCCATGTCCATGCCGGCCCTGATGGCGTGGTACAGGAACACCGAGTGGATCGCCTGGCGCACCACCTCGTTGCCGCGGAATGAAAACGAAACATTCGAGACGCCGCCGGAGATGTGGCAGTGCGGCAGCGTCTTGCGGATGATCCGCGCGGCCTCGATGAAGTCGACCGCATAGTTGTTGTGCTCCTCCATGCCAGTGGCGATGGCGAAGATGTTGGGGTCGAAGATGATGTCCTCGGGCGGAAAGCCGACCTGCTCGGTCAGGATCCGGTAGGCGCGCGTGCAGATTTCGACCTTGCGTTCGGCGGTGTCGGCCTGGCCCTGTTCGTCGAAGGCCATCACCACCGCCGCGGCGCCGTAGCGCAGCACCGTGCGCGCCTGCTCGATGAAGGCGTCCTCGCCCTCCTTCATCGAGATCGAGTTGACCACGCCCTTGCCCTGCAGGCACTTGAGGCCGGCCTCGATCACGCTCCACTTCGACGAGTCGACCATCACCGGGATGCGGGCGATGTCCGGCTCCGAGGCGATCAGGGTCAGGAAGCGCACCATCGCCTTCTCGGAATCGATCATCCCCTCGTCCATGTTGACGTCGAGGATCTGGGCGCCGTTGGCGACCTGCTGCCGCGCGACTTCGACCGCCTCGTCGAAGCGGTCTTCCTTGATCAGCTTCTTGAACTTGGCGCTGCCGGTGACGTTGGTGCGCTCGCCGACGTTGATGAACAGAAGTTCCGGCGTGATGACCAGCGGTTCGAGGCCGGACAGGCGGGTGTGGCGGACTTTCGTCATGGGTTGGGACTCATGTGCTTGTCATTGCTTTGCTTGTCGTCCGCTTTGGCTTGTCATCCCGAGCGCAACGAGGGATCTGCTTCATTGCCCACGGACAAAGCAGATCCCTCGCTGCGCTCGGGATGACAAGAAGCTTTGGGATGACAGGGAGCTTTGGAATGACAGGAGCTTTGGAATGACAGGAAATTCGGGATCAGAGGAACAGGGCGCATGTCAGGCAGGGACGTCAGGCGGCTTCGGCCAGCGTGGCTGATGGTGGTTTGCGCGGCGCGACGCCGGCGACCGCCTCGGCGATCGCGCGGATGTGGTCGGGCGTGGTACCGCAGCAGCCGCCGACGAAGTTGAGCAGGCCCGACTCGGCGAACTCCTTCAGCGTCGTGGCCATTTCCTCCGGCGTCTCGTCGTACTCGGCGAAGGCGTTCGGCAGGCCGGCGTTGGGATGCGCACTGACGTATCCCTCGGCGATCCGCGACAGCGTCTCGACGTGCGGGCGCAGGTCCTTCGCGCCCAGAGCGCAGTTCAGGCCGATCGACAGCGGCTTGCCGTGCGCGACCGAAGCGTAGAAGGCCTCTGCCGTCTGCCCGGACAGCGTGCGTCCTGAGGCGTCGGTGATCGTGCCGGAAATCATCACCGGCAGGCGCCCGCCGCGGGCCTCGAAGACTTCCTCGATCGCGAACAACGCGGCCTTTGCGTTGAGCGTGTCGAAGATGGTCTCGACCATCAGTACGTCGGCGCCGCCGTCGATCAGCCCCTCGGCGGCTTCGCGATAGTTCTCGCGCAGCTGGTCGAAGCTGGTGTTGCGGAAGCCCGGGTCGTTGACGTCGGGGCTGATCGACGCGGTGCGGCTGGTCGGGCCGAGCACGCCGATCACGAAGCGGGGCTTGTCCGGCGTCGACGCTTCGGCGGCGTCGCAGCATTCGCGGGCGATGCGTGCGCCTTCCCGGTTGAGTTCGTGGACCAGATGCTGCAGGTGGTAGTCGGCCTGGCTGATGGCGGTGGCATTGAAGGTGTTGGTTTCGACCAGGTCGGCGCCGGCGTCCAGGTATTCGGCGTGGATCGCCGCGATCACGTCCGGCCGGCTCAGCGTCAACAGGTCGTTGTTGCCCTTCAGGTCGTGGCCCTGGCGATCCGCACCACCGGCCTGCCGGCTGTCGAAGCCGTCGGCGAAACGCTCGCCGCGGTAGTCGGTTTCTTCGAGCTGGTGGCGCTGGATCATGGTGCCCATCGCGCCGTCGATCACGAGGATGCGTCGGGCGAGTGTGGCTTCGAGCGCGGCAACGCGGTCCGGGTGCAGCCAGGGGAGGATGGTCATGTGCCTGATTCCTGCAGGAAAGCGGCTCGGTCACGGGTCAGGTCCGATGAGCGCGGATGAAGCTGCTTCATTTGTTCGCTTGATCCGCGCCCATCCGATTCGATCCGTGGCAAAAGAATGCTCATGGTTTCTTGGCGATCAGCGAGATCACCTCGAAGTGCGGCGGCCTCTTCTCGCGGGTGACGGTTTCGGAGTTCTGTACCGACAGGCCGGCCTTGTCGACGAACTTGCGCAGTTCCTTCTCGGTGAAGCCGAGGTTGGCGTGGCCGTAGGCCTCGACCACGCTGCGGTGTTCGTGGCGGGCCAAGCTCGACAGCAGCAGGCGGCCGCCCGGGCGCAGCACGCGCGCGGATTCGGCCACGGCCTGCGCGGGCCGGGTGGCGTAGGTCAGCGCGTGCATCAGCACGACCAGGTCGAAGCTGCGGTCCTTGAAGGGCAGGGCGTGCATGTCGGCCTCGCGGACCTCGACGTTGCGGTACTGGCGCAGGCGCTCGCTGGCAGCCGCAACCACGCGCGTGCTGCTGTCGATGCAGACGTAACGGTGCGCATGCGGGGCCAGCAGCTCGGCCAGCACGCCGTCGCCGGAGGCGATGTCGAGCACGTCGCCGGTCTCGAACAGCGGCAGCACCGAGCGCGCCAGCGCCTCCCAGGTGCGGCCGGGCGAGTAGTGGCGCTCCATGTCGCCGGCCACCGAGTCGGCCCAGTTCTGGTCGGCCGCGCGCATGGCCAGCACGGCGGCGACGCGCTCGGCGTCCTGGCGCAGCAGCGGGTCGTCGCTGCCGGCGCTCAGGGCCTGCCACAAGCTGCGCTGGGCCGGATCGAGGGTGGTTTCGTCGAAGCGGTAGTAGGCCGATACCCCGGAGCGGCGGTCGCGCACCAGACCGGCCTCCTTGAGCCGCGCCAGGTGGGTGGACACGCGCGGCTGGGCCAGGCGGGTGATTGCCGACAGTTCGGCGACGGTCAGCTCCTCGCCCTCCAGCAGCATCAACAGGCGGACGCGGGTGGCGTCGGCCAGCACTTTCAGGCGGGTCGACCAGCCCTCGAGATCCATGGATATCTTCCTATCGCGATATAGCGATAAGTTTCCCCCGTGCGACGGGAGAGGTCAAGCGCGGGGCGCTGGCCTCCGGTGCCTGCACGCGACGGACGCAATGCCGGAGGCGTGCCGGAAGGATGCCGGGCAGGGGAGGCCGAATGCGGACGCAACATGACTGGCCTTGCGCCGGGTTCTTCGGTTCTCCGCGGGCCCCGGCTACAATTGGCCGTCTGACCTCAAGGCGGAGCGCGCGACGTGGATTTTGGGTTCACAGAAGAACAGTTGATGATCCAGGACGTGGCGCGGCGCATCGCGCAGGAAAAGATCGCCCCCAGCGCTGAAGGCTTCGACAGGAGCGGCGAATTCCCCCTCGACAACATCCGCCTGCTGGGCCAGAACGGCCTGATGGGCATCGAGGTGCCGGCCGAGTATGGCGGCGCCGGGATGGACTCGGTCGCCTACGTGCTGGCGATGGTCGAGGTGGCCGCCGCGGACGCCGCGCATTCGACGATCATGTCGGTCAACAACTCGCTGTTCTGCAACGGCATCCTGACCCACGGCACCGAAGAACAGAAGCAGAAGTACGTGCGCGCGATCGCCGAGGGCGACGAGATCGGCGCCTTCGCGCTGACCGAGCCGCAGTCCGGCTCCGACGCCACCGCGATGCGCTGCCGTGCGGTGAAGCAGGCCGACGGCACGTACGTCGTCAACGGCAAGAAGAGCTGGATCACCTCCGGCCCGGTGGCGAAATACATCGTGCTGTTCGCGATGACGGATCCGGACAAGGGCGCGCGCGGCATCACCGCCTTCCTCATCGATACCACCCGCGAGGGCTTCGGCCGCGGCAAGACCGAGCCCAAGCTCGGCATCCGCGCCTCGGCCACCTGCGAGATCGAGTTCAACGACTACGTCGTGCAGGCCGACGAGGTGCTGGGCGAGCAGGGCCAGGGCTTCAAGATTGCCATGGGCGTGCTCGACGCCGGCCGCATCGGCATCGCCTCGCAGGCGATCGGCATCGCCCGCGCGGCCTACGAGGCCACGCTGGAGTACGTGCGCGAGCGCAAGGCCTTCGGCCAGCCGATCGGTACGTTCCAGATGACCCAGGCCAAGATCGCCGACATGAAGTGCAAGCTCGATGCCTCCCTGCTGCTGACGCTGCGCGCGGCGTGGCTGAAGGGGCAGGGCAAGCGCTTCACCACCGAGGCCGCGGTCGCCAAGCTCACCGCCTCGGAGGCGGCGATGTGGATCGCCCACCAGGCGGTGCAGATCCACGCCGGCATGGGCTACAGCAAGGAAATGCCGATCGAGCGCTACTTCCGCGACGCCAAGATCACCGAGATCTACGAAGGCACCAGCGAGATCCAGCGACTGGTCATCGCCCGCCACGAGACCGGGTTGCGCTGAGCGATGTCCATGCCTTCCGGGACCTGCCGTTCGGACAGAACCGCCTGTCCGGTCGGACGCGGCCGCGATCGCCGCCGGACCACGATCGCCGCGCCGCGGGTCGCCACCCACCCGTATCCGTCCTGAGCATTCCGCGCCAGGCATCGCCAGTGTTGTGACCCTCCACCCCGGAGCACGGCATTCGCACGCGCTCCACCCATCATCGGATACCTCCCATGAGCACGCCACGCAAATCCGCCACCTCGCGCCCGGCCGGGCGCAAGGTCGACTCCGCTCGCCAGCGCCGCAAGCCGGGCCGCGACGCGACCGCCCTGCTGGATCCGATCTTCGAGGTCGTCCGCAAGCGCGCGGGCAAGGCGGGCCAGGACGATGCGATCGCATTCGCCGACGCCTTCTACAACCGCCTGACCCCCGACGAGCTGCCGCTGCACAGCCCGGACGGCTGGGCCGCGCTGGCGACCGATTTCCTCGATTTCGCCCGCAGCCGCAAGCGCGGTACCGCGAACGTGCGCCTGTTCAACCCGAGCGAGAAGACGCACGGCTGGGATTCGCCGCACACGGTGCTGCAGATCGTCAATGACGACATGCCGTTCCTGGTCGACTCGGTGACCATGGCGCTGGCCGAACTTGGCATCGGCGTGCACGTGCTCGGCCACCCGGTGGCGCCGATCACCCGCGACAGGGCTGGCAAGCTGGCCGCGGTGGGCGAGGGCGATCCCGAGTCGCTGATCCACATGGAGATCGACCGCCAGACCGGCGACGCGATCGAGCAGGTCAAGGCCAGGCTGAAGACCGTGTTGGCCGAGGTCCGCGGGATCGTCGCCGACTGGGGCGCGATGCGCGAGAAGATGCTGCAGGTCGCCGACGACATCGGCGACCGCAAGATGCCGGTCGGCGAGGCGGGGCGCCACGAGGCGCAGGAATTCCTGCGCTGGGCGGCCGACGACCACTTCACCCTGTTCGGCTACCGCGAATACGTGGTGAAGAAAAAGGGCAAGGAAGAAATCCTGTGCGCCATCGAGGACAGCGGCCTGGGCCTGCTGCGCTCGAAGGACGTGGGCAAGCCGCGCCTGCTCAAGTCGCTGGCGGCACACTACATGCCGCAGTCGGGCGCGGTCGACGCGCTGATCCTGACCAAGACCAACGCCCGCTCGACGGTGCACCGCCCCGGTTACATGGACTACATCGGCGTACTGGAGTTCGGCCCCGACGGGCGGCCGACCGGCGAGCAGCGCTTCCTCGGGCTGTACACCTCCAGCGCCTACAACCGCCGCCCGTGGGACATCCCGCTGGTGCGCGAGCGCTTCGAGTACGTGATGCGCGAGTCCGGCCTCAAGCCGAACAGCCACAGCGGCAAGGCGCTCAAGCACATCCTCGAGACGCTGCCGCGCGACGAGCTGTTCCAGTCCGGCGAGGAGGAACTGCTCAAGCTCACCACCGGCATCCTCGGCCTGCAGGAGCGCGTGCGCAGCAAGCTGTTCCTGCGCCCCGACCGCTACGGCCGTTTCTACTCGGCGCTGGTGTACCTGCCGCGCGACCGCTACAACACCGATCTGCGCATGCGCGTCGAAGCGCTGCTCAAGCGCGCGCTGCACGCCGACCACGTCGACACCAACATGCAGGTGGGCGAGTCGCCGCTGGCGCAGCTGCACATGATCGTGCGCCCGCGCGCGGGCGAGAAGTTCGAACTCGACCAGGCCGCGCTCGAGGCCGAGCTGGCCGACATCGTGCGCAACTGGCACGACGACCTGCGCGACGCGCTGGTGGCCGTGCACGGCGAACACGAGGGCCTGGCGCTGGCGTCGCGCTACGGCCGTCCGTTGCCGACCCCCTACCTGCAGGAAGCCGGCACCGATATCGCGGTCGACGACGTCCGCCACCTGTCCTCGCTTGCCGGTCCCGACGACCTGGCGCTGAGCCTGCACCGTTACCACGAAGGTGTCGGCGGCCTGCGCCTGAAGTTCTACCGCCAGCACAACGACCTGCCGCTGTCGGACGCGCTGCCGATGATGGAAAACATGGGGCTGCGCGTGATCACCGAGCATCCCTACCTGCTGCAGATCGACGGCACGCCGACCTACCTGCAGGACTTCGAGGTCGAGTCGGTGCGCGAGTTCGACATCGGCGCGGTCGGCCATGCCTTCGAGGACGCGTTCCTGCAGGTCTGGCGCGGCAACGCAGAGAACGACGGCTTCAACCGCCTCGTGCTTGGCGCCGGCCTGACCTGGCGCCAGGTGGCGATGCTGCGCGGCTACTGCAAGTTCCTGCTGCAGGTGGGCGTGCCGTTCTCGCAGAGCTACGTGGAGGAAACCTTCTCCCGTTACCCGCTGCTGGCCAGGCTGCTGGTGGAACTGTTCGAAGCGCGCTTCGAGCCGGGCCGCGACAAGGAGGCCAAGGCCGCGGCCACGGAGGCCGCCAGCCGCCTGGAGAAGCAGTTCAAGCAGCTCAGCGGCAGCGATATCGATGCGCTGAAGACGCTGGGCAAGGTCGTCAATGCCCGCGGCAAGCCGCGCGAGGTCCAGTACGACACCGCGCGCGACGCGCTCAAGGCGCTGCTCGACCGCGTCGCCAGCCTCGACGAGGACCGCATCCTGCGCAGCTTCATGGGCGTGATCGACGCCACCCTGCGCACCGGCTACTACCAGTCCGGCAATGACGGCGGGTTCAAGGACTACATCGGCTTCAAGTTCGATTCGGCCCGCGTGCCGGACCTGCCAAAGCCGCGTCCGTACCGCGAGATCTTCGTCTACGGCCCGCGCGTGGAAGGCACCCACCTGCGCTTCGGTCCGGTGGCGCGCGGTGGCCTGCGCTGGTCCGACCGCCGCGAGGATTTCCGCACCGAGGTGCTGGGCCTGGTCAAGGCACAGATGGTGAAGAACACCGTGATCGTGCCGGTCGGCTCCAAGGGTGGCTTCTTCGTCAAGCAGCCACCGGCCGACCGCGACGCGCTGCAGGCCGAGGGCATCGCCTGCTACAAGATGTTCATCAACGGCATGCTCGACATCACCGACAACCTGGTCGACGGCAAGGTCGTGCACCCGCGCGACGTGGTCCGCCACGACGAGGACGACCCGTACCTGGTGGTCGCCGCCGACAAGGGCACCGCGCGTTTCTCTGACATCGCCAACGGCATCGCCCGCGAGCACGGCTACTGGCTCGACGACGCGTTCGCCTCCGGCGGGTCGGTCGGCTACGACCACAAGGGCATGGGCATCACCGCCCGCGGCGGCTGGGAGTCGGTCAAGCGCCACTTCCGCGCGCTCGGCCGCGACAGCCAGTCGCAGGACTTCACCTGCGTGGGCATCGGCGACATGTCCGGCGACGTGTTCGGCAACGGCATGCTGCTTTCAAAGCACATCCGCCTGGTCGCGGCGATGGACCACCGCCATATCTTCGTCGACCCGAACCCGGACTCGGCGACCTCGTACAAGGAGCGCCTGCGCCTGTTCAAGCTGCCACGCTCGAGCTGGGAGGATTACGACAAGGCGCTGATCAGCAAGGGCGGCGGCGTGTTCCCGCGTTCGGCCAAGTCGATCCAGGTGTCCGCGCAGATGCGCGAGGCGCTCGGGCTGGGCGCGGACGTTACCGCGATGAGTCCCAACGAGCTGATGAGCGCGGTGCTCAAGGCGCCGGTCGACCTGCTGTGGAACGGCGGCATCGGCACCTACGTCAAGGGCAGCGGCGAAACCAACGCCGACGTCGGCGACCGTGCCAACAACGCCATCCGCATCAATGGCGGCGAGCTGCGCTGCAAGGTGGTGGGCGAGGGCGGCAACCTCGGCTTCACCCAGTGCGGGCGCATCGAGGCGGCGCACAACGGGGTGCTGATCAACACCGACTTCATCGACAACTCCGCCGGCGTCGACACCTCCGACCACGAAGTCAACATCAAGATCCTGCTCAACGGCGAGGTGCAGGCGGGCAAGCTCAAGGTCGAGGCGCGCAACAAACTGCTCAAGTCGATGACCGACGAGGTCGCCGAACTGGTGCTCAACGACAACTACCGACAGAACCAGGCGCTGAGCCTGATGGAGCGGATGAGCGTGTCGCGGCTGGGCTCCAAGCAGCACTTCATCCAGACGCTGGAGTCGCAGGGGCTGCTCGACCGCCAGATCGAGTACCTGCCGTCCGATGCCGAAATCGCCGAGCGCAAGGCGCGCGGCCTGGGCCTGACGCGGCCGGAGCTGGCAGTGCTGCTGTCGTATGCGAAGCTGGTGGTGTTCCAGCAGCTGGTCGACTCCGACGTCCCCGAGGATCCGTACCTGTCCAAGGAACTGGTGCGCTACTTCCCCGGGCCGCTGCAGAAGAAGTACGCCAAGGCGATGGAGCAGCACCGCCTGAAGCGCGAGATCATCGCCAGCGCAGTCACCAACTCCACCATCAACCGGATGGGCGCGACCTTCCTGCTGCGCATGCAGGAAGACAGCGGCCGTGGCCCGGACGAGGTGGCGAAGGCCTTCACCATCACCCGCGAGACGCTCGATGCACGCGAGCTGTGGGCGCGGATCGACGCGCTCGACGGCAAGGTGCCCGAGTCCGTGCAGATCGACGCACTGCAGGTGATCTGGTCGCTGCAGCGCTCGATGACGCGCTGGCTGCTGTCGCGTCCGGGCGCGATTCCCGGCATCGCCACGGCTGTTGAGCGCTACCACGACGGCTTCCGCGACATCCGCGCGGGCGACGCGATCCTGCCCGATTCGCAGCGCCCCGCCTACGAGGCCAGCCTGGCCGAGTGGCGCAGCAAGGGCATGCCGGAGGAACTGGCATTGCAGCTGGCCGCGCTGCCGTACCTGGAGCCGTGCTGCGACATCATCGAGGTCGCGCGCGAGCGCAGGCTCAAGCCGGTCGACGTGGCCAAGGTGCACTTCCGCCTCGGCGACGCGCTGCGGCTGCCGTGGCTGGTCGAACAGATCGACCAGCTGCCGGTGGAAGGCCGCTGGCATGCGGTCGCGCGCGGCGTGCTGCGCGACGAACTGGCCGCGCAGCAGCGCGCGCTGGTCGGCCAGGTGCTCTCGACCCGCGGCAGCGGCGCCGATGCCAAGGTGCAGGCGTGGATCGGCCGCGACGACGCGGCCCTGCGCTTCACGCTGTCGATGCTGGGCGAACTGGCCGCGCAGAAGACGCTCGACTACCCGACCGCGTCGGTGGCCGTGCGCCGGCTTGCGCAGCTGACCGTCAACGGCTGACGCCGCGCGGGATCGCCGGCGGCGCGCCGAATCGCGCCGCCGGCAGCATGGAGATGACCGGGACCCGGGCCGCGCACGCGGCCCGGGTTATGCTCGTGGCTCGTCCACGGAGCCGCCAATGACCGCGAATCCACGCATCGCCTTCCTTGCCAGCCAGACCGACGACGCGCAGGCGGCACTGGCCGCGCTGTCGGGCGCGCACGGCCAGCACGCGCCGGAAGAGGCCGACGTGCTGTGTCCGCTGGGTGGCGACGGCTTCATGCTGCAGACGCTGCACCGCCACGGCAGCCTGGGCAAGCCGGTGTACGGCATGAAGCTGGGCAGCGTGGGCTTCCTGATGAACCACTACCGCGCCGAAGACGCGGCCGGCGTCCTGCTCGAACGCCTCGCCGCGGCCGAGCCGGCGGTGCTGCGGCCGCTGGAAATGCTGGCGCAGACCGAATCGGGCGCGAGCGTGGGCTCGCTGGCCTACAACGAGGTGTCGCTGCTGCGGCAGACCCGGCAGGCCGCGCACCTGCGCATCGACCTCAACGGACAGACGCGCCTGGACGAACTGATCAGCGATGGCGTGTTGGTCGCCACGCCCGCGGGCAGCACCGCCTACAACTTTTCCGCGCACGGGCCGATCCTGCCGCTGGGCTCGAACGTGGTGGCGCTGACCCCGATCGCGGCCTTCCGCCCGCGGCGCTGGCGCGGCGCCGTGCTCAAGGCCGACACCGAGATCCGCTTCCACGTCGTCGATCCCTACAAGCGGCCGGTGAGCGCGACGGCCGATTCGCACGAGGTGCGCGACGTGGTGGAAGTGACGATCCGCGAATCGCGCGACCGCACCGTGACCCTGCTGTTCGATCCCGAGCACAATCTCGAGGAGCGGATGCTCGCCGAGCAGTTCACCAGCGGCTGAAACATCGGCGGGCAGTGGCGGTGGGAGCGGCCATGGCCGCGATGCCTTTCCGCGAAGGCCCGTCGCGGCCATGGCCGCTCCCACGGGGCTGGGCGGACTTATCCGGCCAGCAGCTCGGCCTTCGCCGCGCAGATGAAGTCGTTCTCGCTCAGCCCGCCGACGTCGTGCGTGGAATACCGCACCACGCAGCGGTCGTAGTGCACGCCAAGATCCGGATGATGGTCCTCGCGGTTGGCCATGTGCGCCAGCGCGTTCACGAACGACATCGTGTGGTAGTAGTCCTTGAACCGGTACGTCTTGCCCAGCGCGTGGCCGTCCTCGAGCAGTTCCCAGCCCGGCACCTGCGGCAGCAGCTCCTGGATACGGGCCTGGGTGAGCTTGTGTTCGCTGCCCTTGCGCGCCGCGCAGCGGGCCTGGGCGAGGGGGATCAGGTCGGTCATGTCGGCTCCTGTCGGACTGGCCGCGCTGGCGGCGTGCTGAACGGGGATTGCCGGCCGCGCCGGTTTTACGGAACCGGAACGAACGTGGATCGGCAGGCTCGCTAGAATACGCGCCACGGTCGGCAACTTTCGAATCCGCGCGGATATCGCCGCGCGCGCCGGCCACAGACGGCAGGGCAGCACGCAATGATCGACATTTCAGAATCCGCGCAGGCGCATTTCCGCAAGCTGATCGAACGCGAGGCCGTGCCCGGCATGGGCGTGCGGCTGGCGGCCAGGGACGCGGGCACGGTGAAGGCGGACGTGCGGCTCGAGTTCGCCGAACCCGGCGACCTGCACGGCGACGAGTGGGCGATCGACTGCGACGGCTTCACCCTGTGGCTCGACGCCGACAGCGCGCCCTACCTCGACGGCGCGCAGATCGACTACGCCACCCAGGCCACCGGCGGCCAGCTGCAGATCCGGGCGCCGAAGATCAAGGGCGAGGCGCCCGCCGAATCCGCGTCGCTGGTCGAGCGCGTGCGCTGGCTCATCGAGCACGAGATCAATCCCCAGCTGGCCAGCCACGGCGGCAACGTGTCGCTGCAGGAAGTCACCGCCGAAGGCGTCGTGGTGCTGCGCTTCGGCGGCGGCTGCCACGGCTGCGGCATGGCCGACGTCACCCTCAAGCAGGGCATCGAGAAGACCCTGCTGGAGAAGGTGCCCGGCGTGACCGCGGTGCGCGACGCCACCGACCACGACAGCGGTACGGCGCCGTACATCGCGCGCGGTTCCGCGTGACGCGGTGATGGCGCCGGCGGCTGCTGGATGACGTTTTCTTCCGCCGACCTGATCGAAGCCCTGTGGCGCCGCCGCAGGCGATCCCTGCGTCCGGGTCGCGCGCCCGGCGAATTCCCGCCCGGCTGGACGGCGTGGTTCGATGCGCTGAAGGTACGCGTCGGCGCCGTGACCGGCGCCACGGCCGAGGCATTCATCGCCATTTTCATGGCGCGCGAGCCGAAGCTGCCGCCGCGCGCGACCGCGACGCTCGACCGCTGGCGGGCCTTCAACACGCTCTGGCGCCAGCAGTGGCATCCGGCCAGCGAGGACGAGCGCGGGCTGCGCGTGTTGGCCATGGCGATAACGCTGCTGGCGCACCTGTTCTTCGCGCTGTTCCTGGCCTACCTGGCCTACGTGCGCATCATGGCCATTCCCGAGCAGGGCGAGGCCAGCGCCGGCGAAGAGGTGATCCAGGTCGAGTTCATCGGCGAAGGCACGCCGGAAGACGAAGGCGGCGGGCCGCCGCAGGGCGAGGCCGTCGCCGAGGAAACGCCCGCCGCCGCGGCGCAGGGCGAGGACCGCACGCCGCAGCCGGCGGCGCCCATGCCGCCGCAGCCACAGCCGGAGCAGCAAGTCGCCACGCAGCCGACGCCGCCGCAGATCACGCGGCCCGAACCGGAGCGGCCGACGCTTTCGCCGCAGGTGCCGGAGCCGGTCGTCGAGCTGCCACCGGTACAGCAGCCGCTGCAGGTGACGGAAACCCCGCAGCCGGACACGACCTTCACCATGCCGCCCGTGCGCATGGCCGAGGTTCCCCTGCGCGACGTGCGCGTACCGGAACTGGCCGCGCCCGCGCCCGCGATCGAAGTGGTGGAAGTGCCGGCGCCGGTCACGGCCCCGCAGCCGCGCGAGGTCGCGACGCCGGCGGCGCCGGTGGAACTGCCGCGACAGGAGGCGGAAGTCGCGGTCCGCGAGATTCCCGCGCCGCTGTCGCCGGTCGAAGTGCCGCGTACGCCAGCGCCACCGATCGCCGCACCCGACCTGCGGCCGGCGCAGGCGCCGTCGGTGGCCACCCGCAGCATTCCGGCGCCCGAACCGACGGCTTCCGGCACCGCGCCGTCGGCCCAGCCGGACGATGGTGAAACCGGCGCCGCCACGAAGCCATCGTCGTCGTCGCAGGCGGGCACGGCGGCGCAGGAACGCCCGTCCAGCGGCAGCGAAAGCGCCAGCCAGGGCACGCGTCCGTCCGTGACCGCTGCCGGCAGCGGGACCACTCCCGTGCCCAATCCCGGTGCGCTGCCGTCGCCGAAGCCGGGCGACGACTGGGGCATGTCCGACCGCAACCGTCCCGGCGGCCAGGCGGGCACGTCCGGACTGTTCAACGCCGACGGCTCACCGAAGCTGGCGTCCGGCGACGGCAAGGTCGGTGGCGGCCTGCCGCCGGGGACGATCACCGAGGACTTCGAGAAGATCGACCGCAACGGCACCTGGCTCAAGCGCCCGCCGATCGACTACACGCCGACTGCCTTCGACAAGTTCTGGGTGCCCAACGAGACCCTGCTGCAGGAATGGGTGCGCCGGAGCATCAAGGAAGTCCTGATCCCGATCCCCGGCACCAGCAAGACCATCAAGTGCTCGGTTGTCCTGCTGGCACTGGGCGGTGCCTGCGACATCACCGATCCCAACCTGCAGGACGTGGAAGCCGAGGCGCGCGAACCGCCCGACGTGCCGTTCAAGCCCGAACTGCAGGAAAACCAGGGTGCGCTGGGCAAGCCGCCTGGATCGCAGTAGCTGGCCGCAGCGGGTCCGTCAGCGGGCTGTGCGGAGTGCAACCGGACAGCCGGCTGGAAGCGTGGCCCCGGGATCGGAGAAAAACAAAAAAGGCCCGCAAGCGCGGGCCTTTTCGAGCGTGTCGCCAGCAGGCGACTGCGCGGAACGACTACTTGTTGACGCCGTGCAGGTCGCGCAGGTGCGTCTCGCGCGAACCGAAGTAGGCCGCCAGGTCGGCGATCTGCTGGTCGGTCAGGTCCTTGGCCTGCTGCGACATCAGCGCGTGCTCGCGGTTGCCGTCGCGGTACTCCTGCAGCGAATGCGCGATGTAGTCGTAGTACTGGCCGCCGAGCTTCGGGTAGCTGGCGTCGATGGGCGCGTTGCCTTCCTCGCCGTGGCAGTCCACGCAGGACTGGCCGGTGGCCTTGCCCTTGGCGTGGGCGAGCTGTTCGCCGGCGTCGACGTGGCCATTGGGCAGGCCGGCCGAGGAGGAAGTGTGGCCCGCGCTGCGGTCCGACGCGGAGTGCTCGACCGGCGTGTCGCCGCCGGAGCAGCCCGCGAGCGCGACGGCGGAGGCGAGGGCGATGGCAAGGAGGGGGGTACGGGTCATGGCGCGGCTCACGGCTTCAGCTCCGAAAGGTAGGCAGCAATGTCGGCGATGTCCTGCTCCGAGAAGCTGTGGGCCTGTGCCTGCATGGTGGGGTGCTTGCGCGTGCCCTTCTGGTACTCGGTCAGCGCGTTGACCAGGTAGGTCGCCGACTGCCCGCCGATACGCGGCACGTGGTAGTTCGGGTACGCATTCTTGTAGCCGGTGACGCCGTGGCAGCCCTGGCAGGTGTAGGTGAGCTGCTTGCCGCGCTCGGCCGAACCTGTCGGCGCGGTGGAGGCAGCGGCACTCTCGGCCGGCTGCGCCGCGGCCGGGGCGGGCTCGGCGGTTTCGGGCGCCGCGGTTTCGGTCTGGGCAAATGCCGCGACGGAAAGCACGGCAAGGACAAGGCTGGCGGCGATCGGCAGCGGTCGCGTCATAATCGGTATCCGCAATCGTGAATGGCTGGAATGGAACTGGCTGGTCACGCGATCGCGCGTCGCCGATGCGTAACCGCAACAGTATAGCGACAGCTTGAGATCAACCCAAAGGGACCCACCTGTCCCCACCTTGCCCGGCATCCGCCGGCAGTCACCATGACCTCTGGCGGATGCCGCCCGGGAGCGAGGTGATATACCTTGCTACAACACCGTAGGGGTCTCTTTTGAAGATGGACAGGAACACCATGTTTTCAGGCGTGGCGAAGGCATTGCTGGCGGGCGTCCTGGTGGCCGGCACGGCTGCGCTGGGCGGCTGCGGGGACCACGGCGAGGGCGTCGCCCAGGCCAGGGCGGCGGAGGCGGCGAAGGGCACAGACGCCGTCCCGGTGGAAGTCGCCAAGGCCACCCGGCGCGCAGTCGCGGCCAGCTACACCGGCACCGGCGCGCTGGAGGCACGCGCCGAGGCACAGGTGGTGGCCAAGACCTCGGGTATTGCGATGGAGGTGTTCGCGGAGGAAGGCCAGCAGGTGAAGGCCGGGCAGGTGCTCGTGCGCCTGGATTCGGATCGCGCGCGCCTGCAGGTCGCGCAGGCCGCGGCGCAGGTGCGCAAGCTGGAAGCCAACTACAAGCGCGCCGTGCAGCTGGAAGCGCAGCAGATGGTCAGCGCCAACGACCTCGACCAGCTCAAGTACGACCTGGCCAACGCGCGCGCCGCCTGGGACATGGCCAGGCTGGAGCTGTCGTACACCAGCGTGGCCGCGCCGATTTCCGGCGTGGTCGCCTCGCGCGACATCAAGCCGGGCAACTTCGTCCAGATCAACTCGCCGATCTTCCGCATCGTCGACGGCAGCCGGCTGGAGGTGACGCTCAACGTGCCCGAGCGCGAGCTGGCCAAGCTGCAGGCGGGGCAGTCGGTGACCCTGGCGGCCGACGCGCTGCCGGGGCGCACCTTCGAAGGCACCGTGGACCGCGTGTCGCCGGTGGTGGACACGGGCACGGGCACGTTCCGCGTGGTCGCCGCGTTCCCCGGCCAGGGCGACCTGCACGCGGGCATGTTCTGCCGCCTGAGCATCAACTACGACCAGCGCGCCGATGCGCTGGTGATCCCGCGCGCGGCGCTGCTGGAAGACGGCGGCGAGCCGGCGGTCTACGTCGCCCGCGACGGCAAGGCCGCGCGCACGGTGCTGAAGCTTGGCTACGACGACTCGGGCTGGGTGGAGGTCCGCGAAGGGCTGAAGGAAGGCGACGCCGTGGTCGTGGCCGGCAAGGCCGCGCTGCGCGAGGGCAGCACCGTCCAGGTCCTCGACCGTGACGCGCCCGCGCAGGCTGACGCAAAGGCGAAGGTGCCGGCCGCGCAGGCGCCGCGCTGATGGCAGGGCACGACGCCGTCCCCGCGGCGCGCGGGTTCGACCTGATCGAATTCGCCACCCGCCGCCGCGTCACCATCGCGATGATGACGCTGACCCTGGTGCTGTTCGGCCTGATCTCGCTGTCCGGGCTCAAGGTCGAACTGCTGCCTGACCTGAGCTATCCCACGCTCACCGTGCGCACCGACTACGAGGGCGCCGCGCCCGCCGAGGTCGAGACCCTGATCTCGCAGCCGGCCGAGGAGGCGCTGGGCATCGTCAAGGGGCTGCGCAAGCTCAAGTCGATCTCGCGCACCGGGCAGAGCGATGTCGTGCTCGAGTTCGCCTGGGGTACCGACATGCAGCAGGCCGGGCTGGACGTACGCGACAAGATGGAAACGCTGCAGCTGCCGCTCGACGCCGATCCGCCGGTGCTGCTGCGCTTCAACCCGTCCACGCAGCCGATCATGCGCCTGGCGCTGTCCTCGAAGAACGAAAGCGGCGGCGAGGCCGACGCCGTGCGGCGCCTGATGGAACTGCGGCGCTACGCCGACGAGGACCTCAAGCGCAAGCTGGAACCGGTCTCCGGCGTGGCGGCGGTGAAGGTCGGCGGCGGCCTGGAGGACGAGATCCAGGTCGACATCGACCAGCGCAAGCTGGCCCAGCTGGGGCTGTCGCTGGATACCGTGATCCAGCGCCTGCAGCAGGAAAACGTGAACCTGTCCGGCGGGCGCCTGGAAGAGGGCACGCGACGCTACCTGGTGCGCACGGTCAACCAGTTCGCAACGGTCGAGCAGATGCGCGAAATGCTGCTGACCACGGCCGGCGGTTCGAGCAGCGGTTCGTCGTCGTCGACCGGCGACAACAGCCAGCTGATGTCGGCGATCCTCGGCAGCCGCGACCCGAACGTGATCGCCGCGCTGCGCGGCGACAGCGGCGGCGGGATCAGCGCGCAGGTGCGGCTGAAGGACGTGGCCCAGGTCAGCCAGGGCTACAAGGAGCGCGAAGCGGTGATCCGCACGGGCGGCCGCGAGGCGGTGGAAATGGCCGTCTACAAGGAAGGCGACGCCAACACCGTGGCCACCGCCGACGCGCTGGAAGCGCGGCTGAAGACCGTCCGCGAGCAGATGCCGGGCGACATCGAGCTGACCGTGGTCGAGGACCAGTCGGTCTTCATCCGCAACGCGATCAGCGACGTCAAGCTCGACGCGGTGATCGGCGGCCTGCTGTCGGTGCTGATCATCTTCCTGTTCCTGCGCGACGGCTGGAGCACGTTCGTCATCTCGCTGTCGCTGCCGATCTCGATCATCACCACGTTCTTCTTCATGGGCCAGCTGGGGCTGAGCCTCAACGTGATGTCGCTGGGCGGCCTGGCACTGGCCACCGGCCTGGTGGTGGACGACTCGATCGTGGTGCTCGAGTCGATCGCCAAAGCGCGCGAACGCGGGCTGGGCGTGCTGGAGTCGGCGATCGCCGGTACCCGCGAGGTGTTCATGGCGGTGGTCGCCTCGACGCTGACGACGATCGCAGTGTTCCTGCCGCTGGTGTTCGTCGAAGGCATCGCCGGGCAGCTGTTCCGCGACCAGGCGCTGACCGTGGCGATCGCCATCGCGGTGTCGCTGGTGGTGTCGATGACCCTGATCCCGATGCTCAGCGCGCTCAAGGGACGGCCGCCGATGCAGTTCCCCGACGAGCCGCCGCGCGAGGCCTGGCGTCCGCAAAGCCGCTGGCAGAAGCCGGCGGCGCTGGCCGGGCGCGGCGTGGGCGCGGTGTTCCGCTACGGATTTTTCGCGATCGTGTGGTCGGTCGTGCGCGTGTTCCGCGGCATCACCGCGGTGGTCGGCCCGGTGATGCGCAAGGCCAGCGACCTGGCGATGGCGCCCTACAATCGCGCCGAGGCCGGCTACATGCGGATGCTGCCGGCGGCTCTGTCGCGGCCCTGGCCGGTGCTGGGCGTGGCCGCGATCGCCTTCGCCGCGACCCTGGCGGTGGTGCCGCTGCTGGGCGCGGACCTGATCCCGCAGCTGGCGCAGGACCGCTTCGAGATGACCGCGCGGCTGCCGCCGGGCACGCCGCTGGCGCGGACCGACGCGCTGGTGCGCGAAGTGCAGCGCCAGCACGCCGGCGACGAGGGCGTGCGCCTGCTGTACGGCGTGTCCGGCACCGGCACGCGGCTCGATGCCAGCCCGACCGAGAGCGGCGAGAACATCGGCAAGCTCACCGTGGTCATGGACGAGGCCAGCCGCGAACCGGAGCTGGTCGAAGGCTTGCGCAAGACCATGCAGGCGTGGCCGGAGGCACAGGTCGACTTCGCGCGCCCGGAGCTGTTCGCGCTGTCGCCGCCGCTGGAAGTCGAGATCGAGGGCAACAACCTCGACCAGATCCGCGTGGCCGGCAACCGGCTGGCCGACATGCTTCGGCAGAACGGGCACTACGCCGACGTCAAGTCGTCGGTGGAGCAGGGCTTCCCCGAGATCCAGGTGGTGTTCGACCAGGACCGTGCCGCCGCGCTCGGCCTGACCACGCGCCAGATCGCCGACGCGGTGGTCAACAAGGTCAAGGGCAACGTCGCCACCCGCTACAGCTTCCGCGACCGCAAGATCGACGTGCTGGTGCGCCTGCAGGAGTCCGAGCGGTCTTCGGTCGACGACATCCGCCACCTGATCGTCAACCCGACCGGCAGCAAGCCGGTGGAGCTGGCGTCGGTCGCCGACATCATCGCCACCACCGGGCCGAGCGAGATCCACCGTTCCGACCAGCGCCGCGTGGCGATCGTGTCGGCCAACCTGCGCGACATCGACCTGGGCACCGCGATCACCGAGGTGCAGGACATGGTGGCGAAGAACCCGCTGGGCGCGGACGTGGGCATGCACATCGGCGGCCAGGGCCAGGAGCTGGGCGAATCGATCCGCTCGCTGCTGTTCGCGTTCGGCCTGGCGGTGTTCCTGGTCTATCTGGTGATGGCCTCGCAGTTCGAATCGCTGCTGCATCCGTTCGTGATCCTGTTCACCATCCCGCTGGCGCTGGTGGGCGCGGTGGCGTCGCTGCTGCTGACGCGCTCGCCGGTGTCGGTGGTGGTGTTCATCGGCCTGATCCTGCTGGTCGGCCTGGTGGTGAAGAACGCGATCATCCTGATCGACAAGGTCAACCAGCTGCGCGAACAGGGCGTGGCCAAGCGCGAGGCGCTGGTGGAAGGCGCGCGCTCGCGCCTGCGGCCGATCATGATGACCACGCTGTGCGCGGTGTTCGGCTTCCTGCCGCTGGCGCTGGCCTTCGGCGAGGGTGCAGAGGTGCGTTCGCCGATGGCGATCACGGTGATCGGTGGCTTGCTGGTCTCCACGCTGCTGACGCTGCTGGTGATCCCGGTGGTCTACGACCTGCTGGATCGCACGCCCGACGCCTCGTACGTCGAGCGCGGCCGCCGCGCCCGCCGCGACGCCGAGCAGGTCGCGCAAGTGCTGGCGCACGAACAGGACGCCCTGGACGACGGCGGCGGGGCGGGAGAGCCCGCGCGATGAACATCACCGAGCTGTCGATCCACCGTCCGGTCACCACCATCATGCTGTTCGTGTCGATGGTGGCGATCGGCCTGATCGCCGCCTTCCGGCTGCCGCTGGAGGCCGAACCGGAAGCGACCATCCCCTTCTTCTTCGTCTCGCTGCCGTACGCGGGATCGACGCCGGAGGAAGTCGAGCGCAACCTGCTGCGGCCGGTGGAAGAGGCGCTGGCGACGATGCCCGGCATCCGCTCGATGAACTCGCGCGCCAACGCCGAGGGTGCGTCGATCCAGGTCGAATTCAGCGACTGGAACCAGGACATCGCCATCGCCGCATCCGAGGCGCGCGAGCGCATCGACGCGATCCGGGACCAGCTGCCCGACGATTTCCGGCGCTATTACGTGCAGCGCTGGAGTACCAGCGACCGCGAGGCGATCAGCCTGCGCCTGAGCAGCAAGGAGGACCTGACCGCGCGCGCGGACCTGATCGAGCGCAGCCTCAAGCAGCGGCTGGAGCGCCTGCCCGGCGTGGCCCGCGTCGAAGTGGAGGGCGTGGCGAAGCAGGAAGTGCTGGTGGCGCTGGACAAGGACCGCCTCAGCGCGCACGGCGTCGTGCTCAACGACCTGGTGCAGCGCCTGCAGGCGGCCAACTTCTCGGTCTCCGCGGGACAGATCACCGAGGCCGGGCGGCGCCTGCGGGTGCAGCCAAAAGGCGAACTGCAGCAGCTGCAGGCCCTGCGCGACCTGCCGGTAAACGGCACCGGCACGCGCCTGTCGGACATCGCCGACGTCAGCCTGCAGCCGCAGCGCATGAGCTACGTGCGGCAGATGGACGGCCGGCCCAGCGTCGGCGTGGACATCTACCGGGAGCGCTCGGCCAACCTGGTCGACCTGTCGCGCGCGGTGCGCGCGGAGATCGAGGTGCTGGAGCAGGACCCGTCGATGCGCGGCATCGGCTTCGAGGTCACCGACGACCAGGGCCAGGCCGTGACCAGTTCGCTGTCGGCGCTGGCCGAGGCCGGCGCGATCGGCCTGCTGCTGTCGGTGGTCGTGCTGTACGGCTTCCTGCGCCACTGGCCGTCGACGCTGATGGTGAGCCTGGCGATCCCGATCTGCTTCATCATGACCCTGGGCTTCATGTACTTCGCCGGGCTGACCCTGAACATCATTTCGATGATGGGCCTGCTGCTGGCGGTCGGCATGCTCGTGGACAACGCCGTGGTCGTGGTCGAGAGCATCTACCAGGAACGCGAGAAATATCCCGGCCGGCCGTCGCTGGCGTCGATTGTCGGCACCCGCCACGTGGCCATCGCGCTGTCGGCCGGCACGCTGTGCCACTGCGTGGTGTTCCTGCCGATGATCTTCGGCGAGAAGAACATCATCACCGTCTACCTGTCGCAGCTGGCGGTGACGATTTCGGTGTCGCTGCTGGCCTCGTGGCTGGTGGCCGTCAGCCTGATCCCGATGCTGTCGGCGCGGATGAAGACGCCGCCGGCGCTGAAGTCGTCGTTCATCAGCCGGCTGCAGGACCGTTACGCGCGTGCACTGCGCTGGACCCTGCAGCACCGCGGCTGGAGCGTGGCCGGCATCCTCGCCATCTCGCTGGCCAGCATGTGGCCGATGACGCACACCCAGGGCAGCACCGACAACGGCGACCCGAGCGAGATCAACATCTTCTACCAGTGGCGCGGCGCCTACTCCAAGGAGGAGATGGGCAACGAGGTGGCGAAGGTGGAGGCGTTCGTCAACGCCCACCGCGACGAGTTCCACGTCGAGCGCGTCTACAGCCGCTACTCCGAGCAGGGCTGGGCGATGACGCGCCTGTTCCTGGACATCGACGACCGCGACCTGAGCAAGCAGATCGAGGAAAAGGTACGCGCGGGCCTGCCGCCGTCGGCGCGGGCCAAGACCGGCATCGGCTGGCCTGGCAGCGCGGACAACCAGGACCAGGGCATCAAGTTCAGCCTGGTCGGCGACTCGTCGGAGGTGCTGAAGGAACTGTCCGACGACATCGTGCCGATGCTGGCGCGCAACCCCAACCTGCGCGACGTGCGCGTGGACACCGGCGACGCCAACACCGAGCTGTCGGTGCGCGTGGACCGCGAGCGCGCGGCCGCGTACGGCTTCAACGCGCAGCAGGTGGCGCAGTTCGTCGGCATGGCGCTGCGCGGCTCGTCGCTGCGCGACTTCCATCGCGACGAGCTGGAAATCCCGGTCAACGTCCGCTTCGCGGGCTCCGAGGACTACGGCTTCGAGGACCTGTCCGGCTTCATGGTCCGCGCGCCGGACGGCACCGAGGTGCCGCTGGGCGCGCTGGTGGAGGTCAGCTTCAATCCCTCGGCCACGTCGATCCAGCGCCTGAACCGGCAGACCATGCTGCGCGTGGAGGCCGGACTGGCCAAGGACGTGGCCATAGACCAGGCGCGCAAGTCGATCGAGGCGACGCTCGACGGCATGGAGTTCCCGCCCGGCTACAGCTACACCTTCGACAGCGGCAGCTTCAACATCAACTTCGACGGCATGGACCAGATGGTGCGTGCGATCGCCATCGCGCTGGTGCTGATGCTGGTGATCATGGCCGCGGTGTTCGAGTCGCTGCTGTTCCCGGCGGCGATCATGTCGTGCGTGCTGTTCTCGATCTTCGGCGTGTACTGGCTGTTCTGGATCACCGGCACCGAGATGAACATCATGGCGGTGATCGGCATCCTGGTGCTGATGGGCGTGGTGGTGAACAACGGCATCGTGATGATCGAGCACATCAACAACCTGCGCCGGCGCGGCATGGACCGCATGGAGGCGCTGGTGGAGGGCAGCCGCGAGCGCCTGCGCCCGATCATGATGACGATGGGCACGGCGATCCTGGCGATGATCCCGATCGCGCTGCAGACCGACACCGCCGACGGCATGCCGCCGTACTACCCGATGGCGCGCGCGATCGCCGGCGGGCTGGCGTTCTCGACCGTGGTCAGCCTGCTGTTCCTGCCGACGATCTACGCGATGCTCGACGACCTGCGCCGCGGGACGGCGCGGCTGGTGCGGCGGGCGAGGGGAGTTGCCGACGTGCCGGCGGCGGTGTTGACGGAAGGCTAGCGCCAGACAAACCGGGCCCTTCTCCCGCAAGCGGGAGAAGGTGCCGAAGGCGGATGAGGGGGCGAGCGCAGCGAGCTGCCCTTGGGGGTTCCGCGGAGATCAAGATCCAGTTCAATGGCGTTTCGCGCGCTGAGCGCGCGAGCCACCTTTCCCTGCCTGTGCAAAGAAACCTGGCGCAAAGAAACTGCGCACATTCCGGTGCGACGCCGTCGGGTCTGATCCGCCGGCTCCGCCGCTTCGGAAGGGCCCCGAAGTCCAAGAGCAAAAACAACGGCAACAGCAACGCCTGGAGAGGCGGGGCGCAATCCCGGGGTCAGCAGGATTCCCGTGCGAATCCTGCGTGTCGATCCGGCCGCATCAGCGTTGAATCGGGCGCATCATTCGCAGCCACCGGCTCGCAGGTCCGCGTCAATGCGTGCTCGAGCAGCGGACGCAGGCGCTGCAATTGCGCGCAGTAGGCTTCGCTGCCGCGCCAGCGCCTCTTCTCCGCGCGCGAGTGGAATTCGGTGACGACCACCACCGCCTCGCCGTCGAGCGACCGGTAGACGCGGCTGTCGCCGCCCACGCCGTTATGGCCGCTGCGGTGGATCTCTTCGGCCAGTTCGGCGAGGAATGCGCCGCGCAGGCCGGGTCGGGGCAGATAAGTGTCGATCACCATGACCGGGCCGTCTGCTGCTTCGACATGCGGAAAGCCGTCCGCGATGTGGACGCGCGGATGGGCATCGCCGGTTGCGGTCTTGTGCGTGCTGCGTTTCATGCGGCCTCCGCGTAGGGGATTTCCGTGCGGGCGGCACGCAGCGCACGCGCCCACCAGCGCAGCCGCGCGAGCAGGACGCGCATGGCTTCTTCCGCCGCCCCGGGGTCGAGCAAGGCGCCGCCGGCGTCGAAGCGCCGGGCCGAGTCGGCGAAGCTCACGCAGTCCCGCAGGGTGGTCGCGTGCAGCTCGGCGAAGACCTGCCGCAGCTGTTCCACCGCGCGCAGGCCGCCGGAGATGCCGCCGTAGCTGACGAACGCCACCGGCTTGGCCTGCCAGGGCTGGCCGACGGCGTCGATCAGCGCCTTCAGCGGGGCCGGGTAGCCGTGGTTGTATTCGGGCGTGACCACGATGAAGGCATCGGCGCGCTGCAGCCGTGCGGCCAGTTCCTCGGGGCCGCCGGCCTCGCCCAGCCGCCGCGGGTCGACCACGTCGATTCCGAAGCCACCGGCCTGCTCGATCCGCGACAGCGTCCATTCGGTGACCGTGTCGCAGAAGCGGCCTTCGCGCGTGCTGCCGCAGACCACGGCCAGGCGCAGGGGAGGGAAGTCGCGCATGTGTCGTCACTCGTTGCATGAAGTCGGCATGCAGGGTAAAACCTCAACATTACTTGAGGTCAAGGCATCCATGGCTGGCAAGGCAACGAAGCCCGCGCTGCACGCGGAACTCGGCGTGGGCGAACTGTCCGCGCGCAGCTGCGTGGCGGTATCGGCGCTGCACTTCTACGAATCGAAGGGGCTGATCCACAGCCTGCGTACCGCGGGCAACCAGCGTCGTTACCCGCGCGACGTGCTGCGCAGGGTCGCGGTTATCAAGGCGGCGCAGCGGCTGGGCCTGCCGCTGGCGACGATCCGCGAGGCGCTCGACTCGCTGCCCGACAACCGCACGCCCACCGCCGCCGACTGGCGCCGTTTCTCCGCCGCGTGGCGCGCCGAGCTGGACGACCGCATCGAACACCTCCTGCGCCTGCGCGACCAGCTCGATGGCTGCATCGGCTGCGGCTGCCTGTCGCTGAAGGAGTGTCCGCTGCGCAATCCCGGCGACGTGGCAGCCAGGGAGGGGCGTGGTTCGCGCCTGCTCGATCCGGGCGAATGAGTGCGTCAGCCCGCGGGTGGGTCCGGTGCGCGCTCCCACGATGCCACCGGGCCGGGGACGCGGCGGAACAACGGATGGCAGCGCGGCCGCTGCAGCGACTGCAGCCGGTCGTGCCGCTGCGGGTCACGCACGGAAAGCTTCGCCAGCAGGTGCGCCCATTCGCGCATGAGCTGGCCGTCGGCCACCGCGATCGGCGGCACCGGTCGCAGCGGCCCGATCTTGCCGCGGTCGAATGCATAGCCGCGCGCAGTGGCCTCGGCATGCAGGCCGGCCAGGTAGGCGCTGATGGCCAGCCGCGGCGCCGGATGTGCGTGAAAGCGTTCCAGCTGCGGATGCCGGGTATAGCCGCGCGTTTGGCCGCGCAGCACCGCGCGCGCCAGCAGCGCCTCGCGCCAGGCCGCCAGCAGGCCCTGGCGATCGAGGTAACCGGGATGGAGCGACCACAGGCGCATGCGTCCTGCCGGGGCGCTCAGCCGAGCAGCTTGCCGACGATGCGCAGCCCCGCCAGCCACACGCCGATGCCGGTGCCCAGGTTGGTGAGGATGAAGTTGAGCACCACCCGCGTGACCCGGTTGCGGTACCAGCCGCGCACGGTCTGCGCGTCGTCGCGCAGGGCGAGGAAGTCGCCGTAGGCCGGCTTGCGGATGCGTAGCTCGACCAGCGCGCTGAACATGCCCGAGGGAATCCCGGGCCGGAACGGCTTGAGTGGCGCCGCGATGGCGCCTGCCAGGATGCTCAGCGGGTGGCCGCCGGCGATCGCGCAGCCCAGCGCCGCCAGTCCCGCGGTGTACAGCACCCACTGCTGGAGCAGGTCCGCGCCCAGCTCGAAGCCGCCGCGCCAGAAGCCCCAGGCGATGCCGCCCAGCACCAGCGCGGTGATCGCCAGGGTGAACCACGGCACCTTCTTTTTCTTGCGGACGGCGTCGAGTTCCTCGCAGATCGTGTCGGGGTCGCGGGTTTCCTCGCGCAGGTAGCGGGCCAGCCCCTGCAGGTGGCCGGCGCCGACCACCGCCAGCACGTTGCGCGATTCGCCGCTGGTCGCGCGCAGGCGCGCGGCCATGTAGCGGTCGCGCTCGTCGATCAGGGTTTCGTACAGGGCCGGGCTTTGCCTGGCGAATTCGCCGAAGCTGGCTTCGAGCATGTCGCCCTGCTTGAGCTTCTCGATTTCGTCCTCGCCAACCTCGTCGTCGACCAGCAGCCCGGCCAGCAGGCCGCTGAGCAGGCGGATGCGCCCAAAGAAGCCCAGCCGCGCCGAGATGCGCTTGAAGGTGGTGCCGACCTCGCGGTCGACCAGGTGCACGGGCAGGCCGCGCGCCTTGCCCTCGACGGCCGCGGCCTTGAGCTCCGCGCCCGGCTCGATGCCGAGCTGCTCGGCCAGCCGGCGCTGGTAGGCGGCCAGGCCCAGGTTGGCCGCGAACAGCGCCGCCTTGCCCTCGCGAAGCACCTTGACCAGGTCGAGTTTCGCCAGCGCGTCGGGATCGCTGAGTGCCTGCATGCGCTGCGCGTCGAGTTCCACCGACACCGCGTCGTAGGCGCCGCCGTCGATCGCCGCGCGCACCGCGCCGAGGCTGTCGTGCGAGACGTGGGCGGTGCCGAGCAGGGTGTAGCGCACGCCGTCGCGTTCGACGATGGCGTGCGGCTGGCTGGCAAGGGGATCCGGGGCGGCGTGCGGCGTGGTTTCGGTTTCGGTCGTCATCGATGCGATGCGTCAGCGGCGTGCGTCCGGCCGCGTGTGGTCTGGAGGGCGCCACGGCATCGCCACGACGGGGGCGGGCAGGATAGTCGCTCGCGGCGCCCGCCCGCAAAGCGTGCCGCCGCGCGGTTCAGGCGATGCCGTAGGGCAGGGCGGTGGTGGAGACGACGCGCTGGCCCACCGCCTCGCCGCGCAGGAAGCCCAGCACCGCGCTGATCACGGCCGGGTCGTCCACGATCCGGTTGTGGCCCAGGCCGTGCGTGCTCAGCAGCCGCGACCCGTGCCAGAACCGCGCGTAGCGCTCGCCTTCCTCCCACGGCACCTCGCGGTCGCACAGGTCGTGCACGACCAGCGCCGGGCAGCCGATCCGCGGCGCGTTGCGCTGGGCCTGGAATTCGTCGAACGACGCGCCAACCATCGCCTCGAACATCGCCACCATCCGCCGGCACAGCCGCATCGGCAGGCCGATCACGCGCGCGAACCGCTGCGCCGCGGCGACGGGGTCCGCAGCCGGTGCGATCAGCACCGCGCGGTTGGCGTGCAGCCCGCGCGCCATCGCGATCGTCACCGCCGCGCCACCCAGCGAATGCCCCAGCACCGCCGCGGCCGGGCCGTGCCGCCCGGCGACCGCCGCCAGCGTGTCCACGAACTCCGGCAGGTTGCTGCGTCGCCCCTCGCTGCGCCCGTGCGCGGGCTGGTCGAAGGCGACCACCGCGTAACCGGCCTCGCGCAGCGGCGCGATCCAGGGCAGGAAGCGTGTGCCGTGGCTGGACCAACCGTGGGCCAGCAGCACCCAGGGCTGCGAGGCGGGATCGCCCCAGGTGTAGGTGTGGATTCGGCGTCCGCCGACGTCGAGCGCCTCCTCCACAGCGCCGCCGCTGGAGGCGCGCAGCGCCCGGCTGCGGGTGCTGGGCAGCGGGGTGCTGAAGAGGTTGCCGGCGCGCTCCAGCGTGCGCCGCGGCTGCAGCCACGCGCCGACGCGGAAGCCGGTGCGGAGCAGGGCGAGTTTCGGATTGAATCGAACGATCGTGCTAATCGAAGGCGATGCCGTGGACATGGGGGAGTACCTGGTCGAGTCAGGGGGAGGTGTGGGTGGGCGCGTGCAGGCCGGCCCAGCGGTCGACCGCTGTTTCGCCGTGCGCACGCGCGGTCTCGAAGCCGTAGAACCCGGCGTCGTGGTGCACCGCCAGGGCGATCGCGTACAGCTCGAAGACGCGCTGGTCGGCGTCGCCGGGGGCGAGGTGCCCGGCTTCGACGGACTGTTCGATGGTCCGGTGCAGCACATCGCGCCAGCGGCGGTCGTTGTGCAGCACGCGGTCGTGCAGCGGGCCGTCGCGGTCGTCGTACTCGGTCGCCGCGCCCAGCAGCACGCAGCCGCCGCTGGTGCTGCGCACCCATTCGAACCAGTTGTGCATGATCGCCCGCAGCCGCGGCAGGCCGCGCGGCCGCGACAGGGCAGGGACCAGCACTGCATTGCCGAACCGCTCCGCCGCGCCATCCAGCACGGCCAGCTGCAGCCCCTCGCGCGAACCGAAGTGCGCGAACACGCCGCTCTTGGACATGCCGACCGCTTCGGCCAGCGGCGCGATCGACAGGCCTTCCAGCCCGTTGGCGCAGGCGATCGCATAGGCCCGGTCAATGATGCTGTCGCGGGTGGCGACGCCCTTGGGGGTGGCGGTCAGGCTGGACATGGATCTGAAAATAGCACGATCGTTCGATCAGGTGCGACCGTTCGTCTGCGTGTATGTCGTCCAGAGATAATCTATATCATTAAATATATGTTTTATCTTATTGAAATAGATTGCAAATCATTGATTCAAGAAAAGCCATTGAACCTGATAGAAGCGGTTTCAGCTGCGAGCTTTGGATCTCCGCGGGGCCGAAAATCTCGCGGCTGAAGCCGCTCCTGCCGGCAAAGGGCAAAGGTGAAAGCGACGGGATGGCAATGGCGATGGCTAATCGTTCAACGCCGTCATCTCGACGATCTCGCTCCACGGCGGCACCAGGATGTCCATGTGGTCGCGCAGTGCCTTCGCCGACGCCGGCGACAGTTCGTCGAACGGGTCGCCCGCCAGCCGCTCCCGCCACACGGGATCGGCCTTCTCGAGGTCGATGCTGCGGGCAGGGCCGATCTTTCCCTGGAAGTTGAGCGTCGTGAACACGCGGTCGACCACGTCCTGCACCGCCCGGTAGTCCTCGTGGGACAGGCCCGCGGCCCTGACCACCTCGGGGCCCTCTTCGCCGTACTTCGAGACCGTCACGCCGTAGTGCGTACCGCGGCCCGGACGGCGGATGATCTCGACCTCCTTGCGCAGGCCCTTCGCATACGCTTCCAGCAGGGCCGGGGTGAGTTCGATTGCTGCCCCCGGCTCTGCTGTCTGGCCTGCACCGGCATTGCCGCCGGCGCCCGGGCCGGTCGAAGCAGCGGGCGCAACCGGCGGCCCCTCCGGCTCGGGCGCGCCGCGGCAGGTGGCCAGCGCGACCGCAATGACCAGCAACGCCGCCATCGCTGCGACGATTTTCAGATGACGTGTGGCCATTTCCGATCTCCCTGCATCCATTGCCCGCGATGCGGGCAGCCTCCGGCCCTTCGCCCGGCCCCGACGCAATCGGCGCCGGACAGGTCGAACAACGGCGGGAACGGGCGCCGACTGCCACCCGGCGTTGCCGGCGCCACCACCGCGGCCGGCGCCGTTTGCAAGCGGCCTGCGGCCGCTATACTCGGGCGTCGATTTCATCTTTCGACTTCCCGTCACGTCGAATCAATGACTTGACGCGGGAATCGAATCCCGGTTCTCCATCACGAACGCCGTCCCGACCGCGGGGCCGCGCCGAGGCATTCCGACCGCCGCATGCGCCTGTCCACGATCAAGCTGTCCGGTTTCAAGTCCTTCGTCGACCCCACCACGCTGCACCTGCCGACCAACATGACCGGCGTGGTCGGCCCCAACGGCTGCGGCAAGTCGAACATCATCGACGCGGTGCGCTGGGTGATGGGCGAAAGCTCGGCCAGCCGCCTGCGCGGCGATTCGCTGACGGATGTGATCTTTTCCGGCTCCACCGCGCGCAAGCCGGTGTCGCAGGCCACCGTCGAGCTCATCTTCGACAACGCCGACCACACCATCAGCGGCGAGTACGCAGCGTTCAACGAGATCTCGGTCAAGCGCACGGTTTCGCGCGACGGCCAGAGCACCTACTACCTCAACGGCGGCAAGTGCCGGCGGCGCGACATCACCGACCTGTTCCTCGGCACGGGCCTGGGCCCGCGCAGCTACTCGATCATCGAGCAGGGCATGATCAGCCAGATCATCGAGGCCAGGCCCGAGGAACTGCGCGTGTACCTGGAGGAGGCCGCCGGCATCTCCAAGTACAAGGAGCGGCGCAAGGAAACCGAGACCCGCATCCGCCACACCCGCGAGAATCTCGACCGCCTGACCGACCTGCGCGACGAGGTCGGCAAGCAGCTGCAGCACCTGGCGCGGCAGGCCAGGCAGGCCGAGCAGTACACGCAGATCCAGGCCGAGCGGAAGATCCGCGACGCCGAGTGGAAGGCGCTCGAGTACCGCGCGCTGGACCAGAAGCTCGCAGCGCTGCGCGAAGGCCTGTCGCAGGAGGAAACCCGCCTGCAGCAGTTGATCGCCGAACAGCGCGAGGCCGAGGCCCGGATCGAGACCGGCCGCGTGCGCCGCGAAGAAGCGATGGAAGCGCTGAACAAGGCGCAGGCCGCGGGCTACGAAGTCGGCGGCAACCTCGCCCGCATCGAACAACAGATCGCCCACCAGCGCGAGATGGCGCAGCGCCTGCAGCGCGCCCGCGACGAGGCGCAGGCCGCGCTGGCCGAGATCGGCGAACACATCCAGGGCGACGAGGCGCGCCTGCAGGTGCTGCAGGAGGCGATCCTCGACGCCGAGCCGCGGCTCGAACAGCTGCGCGAGGAGGACGGCGTCCGCCAGGACGCGCTGCGCGATGCCGAAGCCGCGCTTGCGGACTGGCAGCAGCGCCAGGACGCGCACGCCCGCGAGCAGGCCGAGGCCGCGCGCGCCGGCGACGTCGAGCGCACGCGCGTGGATTACCTCGACCGCCAGGCCTTCGACGCCGACCGCCGCCGCGAGCAACTGGCCACCGAACGCGGTGCGCTCGACCTGGAAGCGCTGGCGGAAGCCTTCGCCGGCATCGAGACGCAGCACGAGGAGCAGAAGGCCTCGCTCGACACCCTCAACGAGCAGCTCGAGCAGCGCAAGCAGGCCGTCACCGAACTGCAGGACCAGCAGCGCACCGCGCAGACCGAACTGGCGGAAGTGCGCAAGCAGGCGCAGGAAAAGCGCGGCCGGCTGTCGTCGCTGGAAACCCTGCAGCACGCCGCGCTCGGCCAGGAGCAGGGCGCGGCGGTGGAATGGCTGCGCCAGCGCGGGCTGGATTCGGCCGCGCGCGTGGGCGAGCGGCTGGAGGTCGAAGCCGGTTGGGAAAATGCCGTCGAAGGCGCGCTCGGGCAGCTGATCGAGGGCGTGCTGGTCGACAGCCCGGAGGCGCTGGTCGAGGCGCTGGGCGACCTCGGCGAGGGCCGTCTTGCCCTGGTGTCATCCGCGCATGCCGATGAAAGCGGGGGCAGCGCCGAGTTCGCCGCCACCTCGCTCGCGGCCAAGGTGCAGGGACCGCTGGCGATCCGTCGCCTGCTGGGCCGGCTGCACGTGGCTGAAACCCTCGACGAGGCACGTGCGCTGCAGGCGCGGCTGGGCGAGGGCGATTCGGTCATCACCCGCCACGGCGAGCGCCTCGGCGCCGGCTGGGTGCGGGTGCTGCGCTCGGGCGCGGCCAAGCAGGGCGCGCTGCTGCGCGAACGCGAGATCCAGTCGCTGCGGGTCGAGATCGAGACGCTGCAGGAACGCGAGCACGAGCTCGAGCGCGGCATCGCCGCCTGGCGCGACCGCCTGCTCGCCGCCGAGCAGCAGCGCGAGGACGCACAGCGCGGGCTGTACATGGCCCACCGCAGCGTGTCCGAACTGGCCGGTCAGCTGCAGAGCCAGCAGGGACGGCTGGAATCGGCGCGCAACCGCATCGCCCGGATCGACGCCGAACTCGAACAGCTGGCCGAAACCCTCGGCAGCAGCCGCGAGCAGTCCAGCGAGGCGCGCACCAGGCTCGAGGACGCCGTGTCGCGCATGGCCGAGCTGGAGAACACCCGGCAATCGCTCGAAGCCGAGCGCCGCAGCCTGGTCGAGGCCCGCGACGCCGCCCGCACGGCGGCCCGCGAATCGCGCGAAACCGCGCACGCGCTGGCGCTGACGCTCGAATCCCAGCGCACCCAGGCCTCGGCGCTGATGCAGTCGCTCGAACGCATGGGCAGCCAGCGCGGCCAGCTCGACAGCCGCCTGGGCGAGCTGTCCACGCAACTGTCGTCCGGCGACGCCGACCCGGCCGCCGAACTGGAGCAGCAGCGACAGGCCGCGCTGGAGCAGCGCGTGGTCGCCGAGAACGCACTGGCCACCGCACGCGCGGCACTGGAAGGCATCGACAACGAGTTGCGCGAGTTCGAACAGATCCGCCACCAGCGCGACGAGCAGTCACTCGCCCAGCGCGAGGCGATCTCCCAGCGCAAGCTCGACCAGCAGGCGCTGGTGATCCACGCAGAGCAGCTGTCGGCTGCGGTGGCCGAGGCCGGGTTCGTGCTCGAGGACGTGATCAACGGGCTCGCCGGGGACGCCGAAGTGTCCGCGTGGGAGAAGATGGTCACCGATTTCGATGCAAAGCTGCGCCGGCTGGAGCCGGTCAACCTGGCCGCGATCGCCGAGCACGCCGAGGCCGCGCAGCGCAAGGAATACCTCGACGCGCAGGACGCCGACCTCACCACCGCGCTGGAAACGCTGGAAGACGCGATCCGCAAGATCGACCGCGAGACCCGCGGCCGCTTCAAGGACACCTTCGACCGGGTCAATTCCGGCGTGCAGGAGCTGTATCCGCGGCTGTTCGGCGGTGGCCACGCATATCTGGAGCTCACCGGCGAGGACCTGCTCGACACCGGCGTGGCGATCATGGCGCGCCCGCCGGGCAAGCGGGTGTCCAGCATCACCCTGCTGTCGGGCGGCGAGAAGGCGATGACGGCGGTGGCGCTGGTGTTCGCGATCTTCCAGCTCAACCCGGCGCCGTTCTGCCTGCTCGACGAGGTCGATGCCCCGCTCGACGAAGCCAACGTCGGCCGTTTCACCGCGATGGTCTCGGAGATGAGCGAGCACGTTCAGTTCCTGTTCGTCAGCCACAACAAGGCGACGATGGAGGCCGCGCAGCAGCTGTCCGGCGTTACCATGCGCGAGCCGGGCGTGAGCCGCCTGGTGTCCGTCGACCTTGCCGAAGCCGCGCGCCTGGCCGGCGCGGCCTGAGCCACCGATAGGAGAACCGCACGATGTCAGACGCCTGGCTGCTGCGCCTCGGGATCCTCGTCGCAGGCGTGGTCCTGATTGCCGCCATCTATTTCTTCGGCCGCCCGCGCAAGCCGGGGCAGGGCCGCCGCCTGCGGCCGGAAGGCAAGGGCGCGCGCGCCGAACCCACGCTGGGCGCGCAGATCGAGAGCGAACTGGCGCAGGCGCCGGAGGACGGCAGCGGCGAGAACGTCGTGCAGGCGGAAATGGAGCTGCTCGACCGCGCCGTCGGCAGCACCGCGGCGATGGCGGCCAGCGAGGTCGGCCGGCGCCAGAACGACGACTTCGACAAGATCGTGACCCTGTACATCGCCGCCAAGGCCGGCAGCGCGCTGCGCGGCCCGGACATCGTGGTCGCCGCCGAGAAGACCGGCCTGACCTATGGCCACATGAACGTGTTCCACCGCCTGGTCGAAGGCCACCCCGAACGCGGCCCGATCTTCAGCGTTGCCAACATCATGAAGCCCGGCAGCTTCGACATGGCCGAGATCCAGTCGCTGGAAACCCCGGCCATCGCGTTCTTCCTGACCCTGCCGGCGCCGATCAACGCGCTCGACGCCTGGGAGGCCATGGAGCCGACCGCCCGTCGCATGGCCGAACTGCTCGACGGCGTGGTGCTGGACGAGTCGCGCAACGCCCTGGGACGCCAGCGAATCGCCCACCTGCGCGAAGAGCTGCGCACCTACGACCGCCAGCACGAAGCGCCGCCGATCACCCGCTCGCCGCGCTGGTAACCGGTCTTGTGGGAGCGGCTTCAGCCGCGAGCTTTTGAATGCGGCGTAGGTTGGTCGACGAGTCAAGAGCAAACCCCATGGGCCCTTTTCCAGGGAAAGCCCTTTGCCAGGGAAAGCCCTTTGCCAGGGAAAGCCCTCTGCCAGGGAAAGCCCTCTGCCAGGGAAAGCCATGTCATCCCGAGCGCAGCGAGGGATCTGCTTGCGGCATGGCGCGGATGATGAAGCAGATCCCTCGCTGCGCTCGGGATGACAGTCCTATGCTTTCGGCTTTCGGCTTCCCGACTTCCCGACTTTCCAACTTCCGGGTCCTCGAACGCTCGCGGCTGAAGCCGCGCCCACGGCCATCACAGGTCCCGGCCACGTGCCATAGAATTCCCCGATGCCCGCCAAAGCCGCCGCCCGCGTCGCTGAACTGCGCCAGCTGATCGACGACGCCAACTACCGCTACCACGTCCTCGACGACCCGGACATTCCGGACATCGAGTACGACCGCCTGATGCGCGAACTCGAGGCGCTGGAAGCCGCGAATCCCGCGCTGGCCACGCCGGACTCGCCCACCCAGCGCGTTGGCGCGGCGCCGTCAGGCGCGTTCGCGCAGGTCCGGCACGCCGAGCGGATGCTGTCGCTGGCCAACGCCTTCAGCGACGGGGAAGTTGGCGAATTCGTGCGCCGGATCGAGCAGCGGCTCGATGTGTCCGGCACCGTGTTCTCGGTGGAGCCGAAGTTCGACGGCCTGGCGATCAGCCTGCGCTACGAGGACGGCGTGTTCGTGCAGGGCGCCACGCGCGGCGACGGCGAGACCGGCGAGGACGTCACTGCCAACCTGCGCACGATCCGGGCCGTTCCGCTGCGCTTGCGCGGCGGAAGCAACGAGGATGGCCCGCTGAAGCTGCGCGGCAAGGGCTGGCCGCGCGTGCTGGAGGTGCGCGGCGAGGTCTACATGCCGCGCGCGGGCTTCGAGAAGTACAACGAGAAGGCGCGTGCCTCCGACGGCAAGGTCAAGCCGCTGGTCAACCCGCGCAATGCCGCCGCCGGCAGCCTGCGCCAGCTCGACCCCCGCGTCACCGCGCAGCGTCCGTTGGCGTTCTACGCCTACGCGCTGGGCGTGGTCGAGGGGGCGACGATGCCGGCGCGCCATTCGGAAGTGATGGCCAGGCTGCGCGAGTGGGGGTTCCCGGTGAGCAAGCTCGCGGGTACCGCGCGCGGTGCCGAGGGTTGCCTTGCCTACTACGCGAAGATCGGCGCGCAGCGCGATGGCCTGCCGTTCGATATCGACGGCGTGGTCTACAAGGTCGACGACCTGTCCGCGCAGCGCGAACTGGGCTTCGTCGGCCGCACCCCGCGCTGGGCGATCGCGCACAAGTTCCCCGCGCAGGAACAGACCACCGTCGTCGAGGACATCATCGTCAACATCGGCCGCACCGGCGCGGCCACGCCGGCGGCGAAGCTCGCGCCGGTCTTCGTCGGCGGCGTCACCGTCACCAACGCCACCCTGCACAACGCCGACCAGGTCGCGCGCCTGGACGTGCGCGTGGGCGACACCGTGATCGTGCGCCGCGCCGGCGACGTGATCCCGGAAGTGGTCGCCGTGGTGCCGGGCATGCGACCGCCGGATGCGGCGCCGTGGGCGATGCCCGCGCACTGTCCGGTCTGCGGTTCGGACATCGTGCGCGAGGAGGGTGAATCCGTCGCGCGCTGCACCGGCGAGCTGTCGTGCCCTGCGCAGCGCACGCAGTCGGTGTTCCATTTCGCCAGCCGCCGCGCGATGGACGTCGACGGGCTGGGCGAGCGTTACATCGAGGCGCTGGGCGAATTCGGCTACCTGGATTCGGTTGCGGGTCTGTACCGCCTGACACTGGACGACCTGCTGGAGATGAAGCGGCAGGCGGACGAGCGTGACGGGACCACGCCGGAAACCGTCAAGGCCGGCAAGGTCGCCACCAAATGGGCCGAGAACCTGATCGCCGCCATCGACCACAGCCGCGACACCACGCTGGCGCGGTTCCTGTACGCGCTGGGCATCCAGCACGTGGGCGAAAGCACGGCCAAGGCGCTGGCACAGTGGTTCGGCAGCCTCGACCTCATCCGCCACGCGCCGTGGCCGCTGTTCAAGCGCGTGCCCGACATCGGTGGCGAGGTGGCGCGTGCGCTCGGCCATTTCCTCGACCAGCCGGGCAACCAGCAGGTGATCGACCAACTGCTCGAACGCGGCGTGCGCATCGGCGACGAACACGCGCCGAACCCGAAGTTCGGCGGCATGCTGGACCTGGCCACGCTGCTGGTCGATCTCGAAATCCCGAAGATCACCCCGGTGCGCGCCGCGCAGCTGGGCTCGGCGTTCGCCGATGCACAGGCGGTGCTGGATGCATCGGCGCACAACCTGGTCATCGCCGGCCTGCCGTCCGAGACCGCCGATGCGCTGGTCGCGTGGCTGGATGACGAGGCCAACGCCACGCTGCTGCTGCGCAGCGCGCAGGCGCAGCAGCGGCTGCGCGCGCTGCTGCCCGCCGGCGACACGGCCAGGGCCGGTCCGCTCGACGGCAAGACCGTCGTCCTGACCGGCACCCTGGCCGCGATGGGCCGCGACGAAGCCAAGGAGAAACTCGAAGCCCTGGGTGCGAAAGCCGCCGGCAGCGTCTCGAAGAAGACCTCCTTCGTCGTCGCCGGCGAAGCCGCCGGCAGCAAGCTCGCCAAGGCCGAGGAGCTGGGCATCGAGATCTGGGACGAGGCGCGGCTGCTCGCATTCCTCGCGGAACAGTCATGACCCGTGGAAGCGGCCATGTCCGCGATTGCGCGCAGACCGGTCGCGGTCAGTTCCGCAGGTTGCGGAAGGTTCGACAGCGAAGCAGTTCTGCCACGGACTTGATCCGTGGCACAAAAATCCGTTGCGAAGAAGAACGCCTTGCGGGCGCGCGCGATGCGTGACTGGAAGCCCTCCGCCACGCACGCCGCGCTGCGCCTGCGGGCGCGGCTCAATGCCGCGATCCGCGACTTTTTCGCCGCGCGCGGCGTGCTGGAAGTGGAAACGCCGGTCATGTCGCAGGCCGGCAACACCGAACCCAACATCGCCTCGTTCGCACTGGAGTTTTCCGGCCGTACCGACGGCGGGCCGCGCACGCGCTGGCTGCGCACCTCGCCCGAGCACCCGCTCAAGCGCCTGCTCTGCGCCGGGATTGGCGACTGCTATGAGCTGGGTCGCGTGTTCCGCGACGGCGAGGCCGGCCGCCGCCACAACCCCGAATTCACCATGCTCGAGTGGTACCGCCTGGGCATGGACCACGGACAGCTGGCCAGCGAGACGGCGGAGCTGGTGCGCATGGCGCTGGCCCTGGTGGGGCGCGACGCCAGCGTCGAACCGGTCACCTACCGCGAGCTGTACCTGCGCGAACTCGGCCTGGATCCGATGCTCGCGTCCGACGACGAACTGCGTGCCGCCCTCGGCGAGATCGCCATCGATCCCGAAGGCCTGACCCGCGACGACTGGCTCGACCTGCTGATGACCCACCGCATCCAGCCGAGCCTGTCGCCCGACACGATCACGGTCATGCGTGACTACCCGGCCTCGCAGTGCGCGCTGGCGCGCATCCGCGCTTCGGAGGATGGCGAACCGCCGGTCGCTGAACGCTTCGAGCTGTACCTCGGCCCGCTGGAACTGGCCAACGGCTACCACGAACTCGACGATGCCGATGAACAGCGTGCCCGGTTCGAACGCGACCACCGCGTCCGCCAGGCGCGCGACTTGTCGCTGCCGGCCATCGACGAACGCCTGCTCGACGCGCTTGCCCACGGCCTGCCGCATTGCGCCGGCGTCGCGCTGGGCGTGGACCGCCTGCTGATGGCGATGCTGGGCACCGGCGCGATCGCCGACGTCCTGGCGTTCGACTTTACGCGCGCCTGAACGGGCCGGGCCGCCGTGTCAACGACGATGCCCGCTTTCGCGCTTTCGTTCACATGGAAAGGGTAGATTCTGTCCCGTTCGCAACGAGGGGTATGCCATGAAGAACGTCATCCGGTTCCTTGTCTCCATCGCGGTCGTCAGCTTGGCCGGCTGCGTCGGATACGGCTTCCCGGGCGATTACCAGAGCGGATACCCCGGCAACAGCTATCCCGGCAACAGCGGATACCCGGGCAACCGCCATCCCTCGAACAATTACGGCGGCCGGATCCGCTGCGAATCCAACGACCGCCGGACCCGCCACTGCACGATCAACACGCGCGGCGGCGTGCAGCTGGAGCGCCAGCTGTCGAAGGCCGCCTGCATCCAGGGCTCCAGCTGGGGCTACGACAGCCGCGGCGTGTGGGTGTCGAACGGCTGCCGCGGCGAGTTCGTGACCGGCCGCGGCGGCTACCGCCCCGGCCCGGGCACGCGGCCGGGCGTCGGCGGCGGCCACGGACAGACCGTGCGCTGCGAATCCAACGACAGGAAGACCCGCCGCTGCAACGTGTCCGTGCGCAGCGGCGTCCAGATCACCCGGCAGCTCTCGCGCACGCGCTGCGTGCACGGCCAGAACTGGGGCTGGGACCGCAGCGGCATCTGGGTGCGCGGCGGCTGCCGCGCGGAGTTCAGCGTTCGCTGACGCGCGGCGCGCGCGGGATGTCGCGCCGGCCCCGGTAGACTGTCGTGATGGAAACGCCTGCCGCAAATCCCGCCATCGATTACGCGCGCCATGACCGCATCCGCCCGATCCGCTGGACCGGGCAGATGCTGGAACTGCTCGACCAGCGTCGCCTGCCTTTCGAGGTCGAGTACCTCGGCTGTGCCACCAGCGACGAAGTCGCCGCGGCCATCCACGCGTTGGCCGTGCGCGGCGCGCCGGCGATCGGCATCGCGGCCGCATGGGGTGCCGTGCTGGCGACAAGCGATATCGAAGCCGAAGACGGCGCTTCCGCGCTGGCGTTGATCGAACCCGCGCTGCAGCGTCTCAACGCCGCGCGGCCGACGGCCGTCAACCTGGCGTGGGCACTCGCGCGGATGCGCCGCGCGCTGGCCGGTGCGGGCCGTGACTGGCGCGACGTACTCGCAGCCGAGGCGCGCGCGATCGAGACCGAAGACCTGGCCGCCAACCGCCGCATGGGCGAACTGGGCGCCGGCCTGATCGCGCCGGGCTCCGGCGTGCTCACCCACTGCAACACCGGTTCGCTGGCCACCGCCGGCTTCGGCACGGCGCTGGGCGTGATCCGCGCCGGCGTCGCGCAGGGGCGGATCGACAGGGTGTTCGCCGGCGAGACGCGGCCGTGGATGCAGGGCTCGCGCCTGACCGTCTGGGAGCTTCAGCAGGACGGCATCGACGCGACCCTGATCGCCGACGCCGCCGCCTCGCACCTGATCCGGGACGGGCAGGTCGACTGGGTGGTCGTCGGCGCCGACCGCATCTGCGCCAACGGCGACGTAGCCAACAAGATCGGCACCTACCAGCTGGCGATCTCCGCGCGCCACCACGGCAAGCGCTTCATGGTCGTCGCGCCGTCGTCGACGGTGGACATGGACACCGCGTCCGGTGACCTGATCGAGATCGAGGAGCGCGATCCGGCCGAACTGCTCGGCGTCGCCGGCAGCCGCACCGTGGCCGAGGGCATCCGTGCCTGGAACCCGGTGTTCGACGTCACCCCGGCCGGACTGATCGACGCGATCGTGACCGAGAAGGGGATCGTGGAGCAGCCGGACGAGGCTTCGATGCGGGCGATGTTCGGCTAATTCCATCCAGGTGCCTGTCCCGATTGCGGAGGAGCATCCCGCCCCGCAAGGATGGAGTGGCGCGAAGCGAGGCGTCTTTGCACCGTCACGGCGCTGCGCGCGCCCCAGCCCTTCTCCCGCTTGCGGGAGAAGGTGCCCGAAGGGCGGATGAGGGTGCGAGCGCAGCGAGCTGCTTTTCTGCTCCCGGAATCAAGGCAGGATCAACAGCGTTTCGTGCGCTGAGCGCGTGACCACCTTCGATGGATGCTCGCACGCCGGTTTCCGGTCCGCCGCCACGCATCCGTGATCGGTGGTTCAAGGCGGTCCTTCGCAAGGCATTCGCGCCGCCCTTGAAAAAACCCCGCAACTCCTTGTTTCCACGTGGAAATCCGCGAGCATCGATGGGGTGTTTCGTGATAGAATTCCGCCCTTGTGCTGGCGCCTGCGCGGACCGATTCCGCGAGCGGCCCGGCGCGCTTCCGATCCATACCGAAAAGAGTCCAGATGGCCGAGCTCGCCAAGGAAATCATTCCCGTCAATCTCGAGGACGAGATGCGCCGCAGTTACCTCGATTACGCCATGAGCGTGATCGTGGGGCGCGCCCTCCCGGACGTGCGCGACGGGCTGAAACCCGTCCACCGCCGCGTGCTGTACGCCATGAACGAGCTCGGCGCGCACAGCAACAAGCCGTACTACAAGTCGGCGCGCATCGTCGGTGACGTGATCGGTAAATACCACCCGCACGGCGACCAGTCGGTGTACGACACCCTGGTGCGCATGGCGCAGCCGTTCTCGCTGCGCTACATGCTGGTGGACGGGCAGGGCAACTTCGGTTCGGTCGACGGCGACTCCGCCGCGGCGATGCGCTACACCGAGGCGCGCATGTCGCGACTTGCGCACGAGATGATGGCGGATATCGACAAGGAAACCGTCGACTTCCAGCCCAACTACGACGAGAAGGAACTGGAGCCGTCGGTCATGCCGACCCGGTTCCCGAACCTGCTGGTCAACGGCTCGGCGGGCATCGCGGTCGGCATGGCCACCAACATGCCGCCGCACAACATGTCCGAGGTCATCGACGCGCTGATCGCGCTGATTGACGCCCCGCAGATCGACATCGACGGCCTGATGGAACACATCCCGGGCCCGGATTTCCCCACCGGCGGCATCATCAACGGCGTCGGCGGCATCCACCTGGCCTACCGCACCGGCCGCGGCCGCGTGCGCATCCGCGCGAAGGCGGAGGTCGAGGTGGCCGACAATGGCCGCGAATCGATCATCGTCACCGAGATCCCGTACCAGGTGAACAAGGCGCGGCTGATCGAGAAGATCGCCGAGCTGGTCAAGGAAAAGAAGATCGACGGCATCTCGGAGCTGCGCGACGAGTCCGACAAGGACGGCATGCGCATCTACATCGAGGTCAAGCGCGGCGATTCGGCGGAGGTGGTGCTCAACAACCTCTACCAGCAGACCCAGATGGAGTCGGTGTTCGGCATCAACATGGTGGCGCTGGTCGACGGTCGCCCGCAGCTGCTGAACCTCAAGCAGATCCTCGAGGCCTTTGTCCGCCACCGCCGCGAGGTGGTCACGCGCAGGACGATCTTCGAGCTGCGCAAGGCGCGTGCGCGCGCCCACGTGCTGGAAGGCCTGACGGTCGCGCTGGCCAACATCGACGAGATGATCGAGCTGATCAAGACCTCGGCCAATCCCAACGAAGCCCGCGAACGCATGCTCGCGCGCACCTGGGCGCCGGGCCTGGTCGGTACGCTGCTGGAGGCCGCCGGCGCGGAGGCTTCGCGTCCCGAGGACCTGCCGTCCGGCGTCGGCCTGCTGGACGGTCGCTACCAGCTCACCGAGACCCAGGCCCAGCAGATCCTGGAGATGCGCCTGCATCGCCTGACCGGGCTGGAGCAGGAAAAGCTGACCGAGGAATACCGCCTGCTGCTCGACACCATCCGCGGCCTGATCGAGATCCTCGAGGATCCGGACGTGCTGCTGGAGGTGATCCGCACCGAGCTGCGCAACGTCAGGGAAGAGTTCGGCGATGCGCGCCGCAGCGAGATCCGCGCCAGCGAGGAAGACCTGGACATCCTCGACCTGATCGCGCCGGAAGACGTGGTGGTCACGCTGTCGCACTCGGGCTACGCCAAGCGCCAGCCGGTCAGTTCCTACCGCGCCCAGCGGCGCGGCGGCCGCGGCCGCAACGCGGCGGCGACCAAGGAAGAGGATTTCATCGACCAGCTGTGGCTGGTGAATACCCACGACACGCTGCTGACCTTCACCAGTGCCGGCCGCGTGTTCTGGCTGCCGGTGCACCAGCTGCCCGAGGCCGGCCCGCACGCGCGCGGCCGCCCGATCATCAACTGGATCCCGCTGGAGGAAGGCGAGCAGGTGCAGGCCGTGCTGCCGGTGCGCGAATACAGCGAGGACCTGTTCGTGTTCTTCGCCACCCGCAACGGCACGGTCAAGAAGACCCCGCTGACCGAGTACGCCTACCGCCTGCAGCGCGGCAAGATCGCGATCAACCTCGCCGAGGGCGATGCGCTGGTCAACGCGGAACTGTCCGACGGCCACCGCGACATCATGCTGTTCGCCAGCAACGGCAAGGCCGTGCGCTTCGCCGGCAGCACCGTGCGCCCGATGGGCCGCACCGCCACCGGCGTGCGCGGCATGAAGCTGGCGCCGGGCGAGGAGGTGGTGAGCCTGATCGTGGTCGACGGCGAAGGCGACATCCTCACCGCCAGCGAGCGCGGCTACGGCAAGCGCACGCCCGAATCCGAATACCCGCGTAAGGGCCGTGGCACGCAGGGCGTGATCGCGCTGCAGACCACTGCCCGCAACGGCAAGCTGGTCGGTGCGATCCAGCTGTCGGACAGCCACGAAGTGCTGCTGATTTCCGACGGTGGCACCTTGGTGCGCACGCGCGCCTCGGAGATCTCGCAGGTCGGCCGCAACACCCAGGGCGTGACCCTGATCCGCCTGGCGCCCGACGAAACCCTGCAGGCGATCGAGCGCGTCGATGCCTCGCTGGGCGAGGAGCCAGTCGGGGAAGAAGTCGGCACGGAAGTGGAAGTGCAGGCGCCACCGCCGCCGGCGGACTGAGTCCTGCCGGATGATGCGGATGCAAGGGAAGGCCCGGTTCGCCGGGCCTTTTCCTTGGTTCTTCTTCCCATTCCGGGAGCACCCGATCGCGGGCTTGTCTGGAAGACGAGTTTCTTCCCGTGCGGCAGCCAGCGCAGCTTGCAGCGCGGGTGCGGATGGCCCGGAGGCGAAATCCAGGGGGAGGCGGCGCCCCGGGGCCATCCGCACCCGCGCCCGGGCATCAAACCGAAGCTACCATTCCTTTGAAGCCTGCGAACGAGATTGTCCCGGTACGTGCAGGAGGACCACGGCCACCGCAGGACGCCCCCAAAAAGCCCGGATAGCCGTCATATACTCGGGGCGAGCCGGAAGATGGACCTGACATGCGCAAGCGCGACTTCGTGGTGGCCGCGGCCGTGGCCAAATGGACTTTCATACTGCTGCTGGCCATCGGCCTGGTGGCCTGCAAGCGCAGCCCGCACGGACAGATGCCGGAGCCGAGCGGCGAGCCGATCAAGGCCGAGCGCGCGGAGATCGAGGGCTTCGGCCTGGTGCGTGCGTTCCCGGACCAGGGCAGCGACTCGCTGGCTATCGCGCTGGAGTTCTCCCGCCCGCTGGTCGGCACCCAGGATTTCGACAAGCTGCTGACCTTCGCAGAGCCGATGGCCGAGCCGAGCAGCTGGTCGCTGGACGATTCCGGCAAGGTGCTGCGCTACCCGCACGTCAAGCCCAACCAGACGTTCACCTTGCGCATTTCCGGCGATCTGACCGCCGCGGACGGATCGAAGATCGGCAAGGACATCGAACAGGAGGTCTTCACCGGCGAGCTTGACCCGGCGGTGGGCTTCGCCTCGCAGGGCAGCGTGCTGCCGGCGAAGGAATCGCGCGGGCTGCCGGTGGTGTCGGTCAACGTCGACGAGGTCGACGTCGAGTTCCTGCGCGTCGACGACAAGTCGCTGCCGCAGTTCTTCAACGAGTACCAGCGCGGCGGACGCCGCGGCAGCTGGGAACTCGAGCGCGACTACGGCGACCACGTGCCGCTTTCCAGGCTGGCAAAGTCGGTATACGTGAACCGCTTCGTGCTTGGCGGCAAGCGCAACGAGCGCACGCTGACCTACCTGCCGTTGCAGAACATCGCCGAACTGCAGGAACCCGGGCTGTACTTCGCGGTGATGAAGCGCTCCGGGCAGTTCGAGGACCGCTTCGAGACCGCGTTCTTCACCGTCAGCGACATCGGCCTGCACGCGCGCGCCTACAAGGACAAGCTGTACGTACACACTGCCTCGCTGCGCGACGGCGGCTCGGTCGGCGGCGTGGAGCTGCAGGTGCTCGATCCGCAGGGCGACACCTTCCTCAAGGGCCAGACCGACGGCAACGGCAACGCGCTGCTGAACTACAAGCTGCAGGCCGGGCACGTGCTGGTCGCGCGGCGCGGCAGCGACGTGTCGCTGCTGCCCTTCAACCAGCCGGCGCTGGACCTGTCGGAGTTCGCGGTGTCCGGGCGCGAGTCGGCGTGGTTCGACGTGTTCGCCTGGGCCGGGCGCGACCTGTACCGGCCCGGCGAAACGGTGCGCGTGTCCGCGCTGTTCCGCGACAACGACGGCAAGCCGGTCGCGGCGAAGGACAAGGCGGCGCAGCCGCTGTTCGTGCGGCTCAAGCAGCCGGACGGCAAGACCTTCATCGAAAGCCGGATCGAGCCCGGCGCGCTGGGCTACTTCCAGTTCGAGAAGGTCATCCCCGTGGACGCGCCGACGGGGCGCTGGCGGGTGGAATTCCGCACCGATCCGGCGAGCGCGGAAGCAGTCGAGGGCATGACGCTGCGGATCGAGGAATTCCTGCCGGAGCGCATGAAGCTCGACCTGGCCAGCGCCGACGCGGTACTCAAGCCGGGGCAGCCGTTCCGCCTGGAAGCCACCGGCGCCTACCTCTATGGCGCACCGGCCGCCGGCAACCGCTTCAGCGCGAAGCTGGCGGTGATGGTGGAACAGCATCCGCTGGAGCAGCTGCCCGGCTACTTCTTCGGCGACCCGACGCTGGAGCTGCCGCGCGAGGCCAAGGACGTGCTCGATACCAAGCTCGACGACAAGGGCAAGCTGGCGCAGGACATCCCGCTGCCGGCCGAGGCCAAGCCGGTCACGCCGGTGGCCGCGGTGGTGTCGGGCAGCCTGTACGAAACCGGCGGGCGCAGCGTCAACCGTTCGCTCAAGCGGGTGATGTGGCCGGCCGACGCGCTGGTGGGCGTGCGCCCGCTGTTCGACGACGCGGACGGCGCCGACAGCAACGCGACCGCCCGATTCGAACTGGTGCGCGTGGGCAGCGATGCGAAGCCGCGGCCGGGCAAGGGCCTCAAGGTCACACTGGTGCGCGAGCACCGCGACTACCATTGGAACTACGACGAGGACGACGGCTGGGACTATGACTTCACCCGCCGCTTCGAGGACGTCGAAACGAAAACGATCGACTCGGCCGCCACCGCGGTGCGCTTCGACTTCCCGGTGGAGTGGGGCGAGTACCGCGTCGACGTGTTCGACCCGGCCACGAAACTGACCACGCGCTACCCGTTCCGCGCCGGCTGGAGCTGGAACGACGACAACCGCGGCCTCGACGCGCGCCCGGACAAGGTCAAGCTGTCGCTGGACAAGACCGGCTACAGGGCGGGCGACAAGCTCAAGGTCACGGTCACGCCGCCGCACGCCGGCAAGGGCGTGCTGCTGGTCGAGAGCGACAAGCTGCTGTACGTGCAGGACATTGACGTCAAGGCCGGCGGCAGTGCCTTCGAGATCCCGGTGACGGACGAATGGGAACGCCATGACGTCTATGTCACCGCGCTGGTGTTCCGCGGCGGCAGCGTGCCGAGCAAGGTCACGCCGGCGCGCGCGGTGGGCGTGGCCTGGGTGCCGATGGACCGCAAGGCGCGCCGTGTCGCGGTCGGCCTCAAGGTGCCGGAGAAGATGCGGCCCGAGCAGCCGATGCACGTCACCGTCAGCGTGCCCGAACTCGCGGGCAAGGAGGCCTACGCCACGGTGTCGGCGGTGGATGTGGGCATCCTCAACATCACCCGGTTCCCGGTTCCGGACGCCAACAAGCACTTCTTTGCCCAGCGCAGGCTGGGCGTGGACGCCTACGACCTGTACGGGCGCGTGATCGAAAGCTTCGAGGGCGGCATGGCCAGGCTGCGCTTCGGCGGAGACATGGCGCTCGAGGCGCTGCCGCAGGCGCGGCGGCCGACCGCGCGGGTGCAGACCGTCGACCTGTTCGCGGGGCCGGTGAAGCTCGATGCAAAGGGCAATGCGCGCATCGACCTGCCGGTGCCCGATTTCAACGGCACGCTGCGGGTGTCCGCGCTGGTGTTCTCTGCTGAGCGTTACGGCAACCGCGACCTGGAAACCGTCGTCCGCGCGCCGATCGTGGCCGAGGCCAGCCTGCCGCGCGTGCTGGCGCCGGGCGACAGCAGCACGGTCACGCTGGACCTGACCAACTTCACTGGCAAGGCCGGCGACTTCAAGGTGCGCGTGGACGGGATCGGGCCAGTGTCGATCGGCGAGAACGCGCGCGAGGCGAAGATCGGCGTCGACGGCAAGTCGACGCTGAGCTTCCCGCTCACCGCGCGCGCCGGCTACAGCACCGCCAACGTGCGCGTGCGCGTGGAGGGCAACGGCTTCAAGGTCGATCGCCGCTACGACCTGCCGGTGCGCCCGGCCTGGCCGAGCGTGCTGCGTGCGCGCACCCGCGTACTGGACCAGCTGGCCGCCGTCTCGCTGGGTCCGGATTTCGCCGAAGGCCTGATGCCCGGTTCGATCAACGCGCGGATGACGGTCAGCGCGATCCCGCCGATTCCGTTCGCCAGCGCCCTGCAGGGTGCGCTGAACTATCCCTACGGCTGCGCCGAGCAGACGACCAGCAAGGGCTACGCCGCACTGGAGCTGGATCCGGCGACGGCGAAGATGCTCGGTGCGACCGGCCTTGACGCCGAGAAACGGCAGGCGCGGATGGAAGGCGCGTTTGGCCGCCTGGCGTCGATGCAGGTCAGCTCCGGCCACTTCTCGATGTGGGGCGACGACAGCGACATCAGCCCGAACCTCACCCCGTACATCGTCGAGTTCCTGCTCGACGCGCGCGAAGGCGGGTTCCAGGTCCCGGACAACGTGCTGCAGAAGGCGCTGGACCGGCTCAAGGAGGACCTGCTGGCCGGCGGCAACGAGTTCTACGGCCGCGACCATCGCTCGCACCTCAAGTTCGCCTACCAGGCGCAGGCCGGCTACGTGCTGGCGCGGGTCAACCGTGCGCCGCTGGGGACCCTGCGTGCGCTCTACGACAACGAGCGCGACAAGACCCTGACCGGCCTGCCGCTGGTGCACCTGGGGCTGGCGCTGGCGCTGCAGGGCGACAAGGCGCGCGGCGAGAAGGCGATCGCCGAGGGCTTCGCGTTCAAGGGCGACCGTCCGGGCTACCTGGGCGATTACGGCAGCCCGCTGCGCGACATCGCGCTGATGATCGCGCTGACCCACGAGCGTGGTTTTGCCAAGCCCGAGTACGACGCGAAGGCCGTCACTCTGGGCCGCGAACTCGACGCGCGCCGCAACAGCCGCTGGCTGTACCTGAGTACGCAGGAGCAGGTCGCGCTGGCGCGCGTGGGCAAGGCGCTGATGGCCGGGCAGGACAAGCGCGTTTCGGGCAGCTGGAAGATCGGCGACGCGGAGGAGGCGCAGGATGCCGCCCGGATCGTCGGCCGCGTGTTCGATTACGACACGCTGGCCAGCGGCGTGCGCTTCGACCCGCAGGGTACGCCGCCGCTGTACGCGAACCTCGAGGTCGCCGGCGTGCCGGCCACCGCGCCGCCCGCCGACTTCAGCCAGCTGAAGGTGGAACGCAAATGGTATGGCACCGACGGCAAGCCGTGGAAGCCGGCGCCGCTCAAGGAAGGCGAGGCGCTCATCGTCGGCGTCACCATCACCGCCGACCGCGACATGCCCGACGCGCTGCTCACCGACCTGCTGCCGGCGGGGCTGGAGATCGAGAACTTCAATCTCGGCGACGAGAAGCAGTGGGCGGACGTGGTGGTCGACGGCATCGAGATCACCAACAGAGCCCGCGCCGCCGACGTGCTGCACGAGGAGTACCGCGAGGACCGCTACGTCGCCGCGCTCAAGCTGCGCGCCGGCCGCGCCGCGCGCGTGTTCTACCTGGTGCGCGCGGTGACGCCGGGCACCTACACCGCGCCGCCGCCGCTGGTCGAGGACATGTACCGGCCCGAGCTGCGCGGGGTGGGGCGCTCGGAGCCGGCGAGCATCCAGGTGGTGCAGCCGTGAGGGCAGGGAATCGGCGACCGGGGAACGGGGAGCCGATCCACTTCCTCGCTTTCCCGCGCGCCGGCGGCCGGCGACGGAAGCTGCGCCACGCCCGTGATCGCCGTTCCCGTGCAAGCGGGAGCCCGGTGACTTGCCGTTCCTGCCCCGTCCAGTCCGGAAACTGTTGAAGGCGCCGGGTTCCCGCCTGCGCGGGAATGACGGTTCCGGACACGGTGGACATGCCGGCACCGCCGCCCAAGCACGCGGGGCAGGGGGCGTGGCTGGTGGTGCGGCCGGGCGTCCCCGGCGCCGCGGCTGGCGCCGCCTGCTGCCCTGGCTGCGCTGGGGCACGGTTGCGGTGCTCGTTTTGCTGCTGGTCCTCGATTTCGCCTTCCCGCTGCCGCTGCCGGGCCGGCGCGACCTGAGCACGCTGGTCGTCGCGCGCGACGGCACGCCGCTGCGCGCGTTCGCCGACGCAGGCGGCGTGTGGCGCTACCCGGTCACGCCGGAGCAGGTCTCGCCGCTGTACGTCGACGTCCTGCTGCACTACGAGGACCGCTGGTTCTGGTACCACCCGGGCGTCAATCCGGTGTCGCTGCTGCGCGCGGCCGGCCAGTGGCTGGTGCGTGGGCACATCGTGTCCGGCGGCTCGACGCTGACGATGCAGGTCGCGCGGCTGCTGGATCCGCACACGCGCACGCCCTGGGGCAAGCTCAAGCAGATCCTGCGCGCGCTGCAACTGGAGGCGCATCTTTCCAAGCGCGAGATCCTGCAGTTGTATCTGGAGCGTGCACCTTTCGGCGGCACCATCGAGGGGGTGGAAACCGCAAGCCGCGCCTACCTCGGCAAGCCCGCCGCACGGCTGTCGCGGGCCGAGGCCGCGCTGCTGGCGGTGCTGCCGCAGTCGCCGAGCCGCTGGCGCCCCGACCGGCACCCGGAGGCCGCGCAGGCCGCGCGCGACAAGGTGCTCGACCGTATGGCCGAACTGGGCGTATGGACGCCGGCGCAGGTGGCGGACGCGAAGATCGAGGCCGTGGTCTCGCGCAGCCTGCAGGCGCCGATGTCGGCCGCGCTGCTGGCGCGGCGGCTGCGCGGCGGGCATGCCGGCGCCGCGCGCATCGAGTCGACGCTCGACGCCGGGCTGCAGCGCACGCTGGAGGAGCGCGTGACCGCGTACTTTTCCGACCTGCCGCCACGCACTTCGGCCGCGCTGCTGGTGATCGACAACGCGACCATGGAGGCGCGCGCCTACGTCGGCTCGGTCGCGTTCGGCGACAAGGTCCGGCTCGGCGACGTGGACATGGTGCAGGCGTGGCGCTCGCCGGGTTCCACGCTCAAGCCGTTCCTGTATGGCATGGCGCTCGACGACGGGCTGATCCATTCGGAAAGCCTGCTGGTCGATGCGCCGCAGTCCTTCGGCGGCTACCGGCCGGGCAACTTCGGTTCCACCTTCAACGGCCCGGTCGGCGTGGCCGAGGCGCTGCGGCTGTCGCTGAACATTCCCGCGGTCGACCTGCTGGACCGCGTCGGCGCGGCGCGCTTTTCGGCGCGGCTGGACAACGCCGGCATCTCACTGAAATACCCGCGCGGCGCGCAGCCCAACCTGTCGCTGATCCTCGGCGGCACCGGCGCGCGGCTGGAAGACCTGGTCGGCGCGTACGCGGCGCTCAACCGCGACGGCATCGCCGGCCGTGTGCGCTACACACGCGATGATCCGCGCATCGACCGGCGGGTGATGTCGCCGGGCGCGGCGTGGATCGTGCGCACGATGCTCGAGGCCAACCCGCGCCCCGGCGAACGCGCCGACACCTTCGATCGCGGCGGTCGCGCGCGCGTGGCGTGGAAGACCGGCACCAGCTACGGCTTCCGCGATGCCTGGGCGATCGGCGGCACGCGGCGCTACACGGTGGGGGTGTGGGTTGGCCGTCCCGACGGCACGCCGCTGCCCGGCCAGTACGGCGCCGTGACCGCGCTGCCGCTGCTGTTCGAAGTCGTCGACACCCTGCCGCGCGGACGTGGCGCAGGCATCGCGCGGCCGCCGCCGGCCAGTGTTTCCGAGATCGAAATCTGCTGGCCGCTCGGCATCGCCGCCGACGCGCAGCCGGCAGGCCTGTGCCAGCGCAGGATGAAGGCGTGGACGCTCGACGGCGTCGTTCCGCCGACGTTCGCCGAACGCGGGGCGCGGCTGTGGAGCGCGGGGCGCGAGCGCTTCGAATTCGACGAAGACAGCGGCGAGCGGCTTTCGGCGACGTGCTCGCTCGAACACCGCAGGCGCGCGGCCGAGATCGCGCGCTGGCCGGCGCTGGCGTCACCCTGGCTGTCGGTGGCCGAACGCCGCGCGTCGCGGCTGCCGCCGCTGGCCCGCGACTGCATGGCCGACGGGCGCGACGCGCTGGAGCAGCTGCGCATCGAGGGGCTCAACGACCACGCCACATTGGCGCGCGCGCCCGGCAGCCGGCACCCGGTCCGGCTGTCGCTGCGTGCGCTGGGCACGGGATCACCGGTGCAGTGGCTGCTCGACGGGCGCCGGATCGGCGAGTCGGAGGGCGCGCGGGCGTTCGTGCATGACTTCGACGCGCCGGGCGAACACACCCTGACCGCGCTGGCGCAGAGCGGGGCGTGGGCGAGCCTGGAGTTCCGGGTGCTGGAATGACGACCGGGCGTTGCCCGGATCCGCAGGCGCGGCGAAAGCCGCGACGGGACGCAGGGAAGGCCGCGGGTTGCGTGTGCATCTCGTAGGAGCGGCTTCAGCCGCGAGCTTTTTTTGTTTGCCGCCAATATCCGGCCAGGCTTCGCGCGTGTTGCGTCCACGAGAACTCACGGCGGAAGCCGCTCTTGCAGGAGTTACATGGGCGCGGCGCCGGGTAGGCACCCAGCGCCTTCCTTCAGCCGATCCATCCCTCCAGCAGATCGGCGAACTCGTCCGCATGCTCTTCCTCCTGCGCGAGGATGTCCTCGAGGATGCGCTTGGTGGTGGTGTCGCGGTCGCCCACGTAGTTGATCATCTCGCGGTAGCTGTCGATCGCGATACGTTCGGCGACCAGGTTTTCCTTGACCATGTCGCGCAGGTCCTTGCCTTCCTTGTATTCGGCGTGCGAGCGCGCGGTCAGCGTGTCCGGGTTGAGGTCCGGCTCGCCGCCTAGCTGCACGATGCGTTCGGCGAGTTTGCCCGCGTGCGCCTGCTCCTGCTGCGCATGCTCGAGGAACTCGGCCTTGACCGCGTCGGCCAGCATGCCCTTGGCCATGAAGTAATGGCGGTAGTAGCGCAGCACGCAGACGTATTCGGTGGCCAACGCATCGTTGAGCATGCGGATCACCGCCTTGCGGTCGGCGGCATAGCTGTCCGTGATCGCGCCGTCGTCGATGTTCTTGCGCGCGCGGGCGCGCAGGGTTGCGGTGGCTGTGATCGGAGAGGCGGGGCTGGCTGCTTTCTTCTTCGCGGCTTGCTTGGCCATGGGGAGTCTCCTCGGGTCAGGGAAGTTGGCCGAGCATGTGCTCGGCGGAAGACACCCGGAACTCGCCGGGCGCCTCGATGTTGACGATGCGTGCGACGGCGTCGTCGGCATACAGGGAGAAGCGCTTGGCGCGCAAACCCATGCCGTAGGAGCTGGCATCCATTTCCAGGCCCAGCGCACGGGCGAACTCGCCGTTGCCGTCGGCCAGCATCAGCAGGCCTTCGGGGGCGTGCTGGCTCTGGCCCCAGGCCTGCATCACGAACGGATCGTTGACCGCCATGCAGACCACTTCGATGCCCTTGGCGCGGAACTCCTCGAAGTGCTGGATATAGCCGGGCAGGTGCTTTTCCGAACAGGTCGGGGTGAACGCGCCGGGCACGGCGAACAGCACCACTTTCCTGCCGCTGAACAGGCTGGGCGTATCGATGATCTCGACGCCTTCGTCGATGCGCTGCAGGCGTGCCTCCGGGATCGGGTCGCCGGGCTGGATGGGCATGGGGTTCGCCTTGGGGGATGACGGCCCAGTCTAGGCCACCCATGCAAAGGTGGCGTCAAGCCGGATACACGGGCCTTGAATCGGCGGTGGGCGCGCCTATATCCGGGACATCGCGGCCGCGGTGGCCGCACCGACCAGACCCAGGAGGTCATCATGCGACACTTGACCCGTTACCAGCGTCAGTGGCCTGGACAGTCGATGTTCCAGGACGAAATCAAGCAGGTCTTCGACCGTTTCCTGCAGCTCGACGAGAGCCAGGACGAATCCTCGGTGGTCACCAGCGCGTGGACGCCGCGGGTGGACATCAAGGAAGAGGCGGACCGCTTCGTCATCTATGCCGACCTGCCGGGCATCGACCCGCAGGACGTCGAGGTGCTGATGGACAAGGGCATCCTCTCGATCAAGGGCGAGCGCAGGAGCGAGACCGCCGATGAGAACGAGCGCTTCTCGCGGGTGGAACGCCGCTACGGCAGCTTCCATCGCCGCTTCGCGCTGCCCGACAGCGCCGACCCGGACGGCGTCGCCGCGTCCGGCCACAACGGGGTGCTGGAGATCACCATCCCGAAGCGGCCGGAGACCACGCCGCGCCGCATCCAGGTGGGCAACGGCGGCCTTCCGGCGGGGTCGGCCGGGCACTGAGCCAGGCGCTTGCCGTCCCGTGCGTTAACCTCGGCCTGCGACAGCGATGTCGCAGGCTGAGTGCTTTGGAGACCCCATGCAGTTCAAGGATTACTACCAGACCCTGGGCGTCGAACCGAACGCGGGCGACGCCGAGATCAAGACCGCCTACCGGCGGCTGGCGCGCAAGTACCATCCGGACGTCAGCAAGGAAGCTGGCGCCGAGGACAAGTTCAAGGCGGTCAACGAGGCCTACGAGGCGCTGCGCGATCCGCAGAAGCGCGCGGCCTACGACCAGCTGCGCACGCGCGGGTATCGCCCCGGCGACGAGGTGCAGCCACCGCCCGGTGGTTACGGTTACGGCCAGGGCGGCGGCGCGCAGGATTTCGACTTCGACGAGATCTTCGCCGGCGGCGGCGCGGGCGGCGGGTTCAGCGATTTCTTCGAAAGCCTGTTCCGGCGCGGCGGCGGGTTCTCGCAGCAGCATGCGGGACCCGGTCCCGGCGCGCAGGGACGCGGCGACCTGCGCGCGCGCCTGGCGGTGTCGCTGGAAACGGTCTACCGCGGCGACAGCGTGCGCGTGTCGCTCAACGGCAGGACCTTCGACGTGCGCGTGCCCAAGGGCATCAAGCAGGGCCAGGCGATCCGGCTGGCCGGGCAGGGCAACGGCGGCGGCAACCTGCTGCTGGAAATCGAATACGCGGCGCACCCGCAGTTCGAGGTCGACGACCGCAACATCATCTACACCCTGCCGGTGGCGCCCTGGGAAGCGGCGCTCGGCGCGACGATCGCGGTGCCCACGCTGGGCGGCCGGGTGGACCTGAAGATCCCGGCCGGTTCCGAGGCCGGCCGCAAGCTGCGGCTGCGCGGGCGCGGGCTGCCCGCCACCGGCGGCGCGGCCAGCGGCGACCAGATCGTCGAGCTTGAAGTGGAAGCGCCGTCCCCGCGCGACGACGACCAGCACAAGGCCTACGAAGGCCTCAGGGATGCCTTCGCGAACAGCTGGCGGCGGGAATAGGGCACCACGTGCGTGATGCCGGCGCGTGGCTCAGGCCGCGCTCGGCGGCTCGGGTTCGTCAGGCGCACCCACGCCGATCGTGCTGCCGATGGTCTCGGCCAGTTCGGTTTCGGAGAACGGCTTGGTCAGGTAGGCCTTGGCGCCCTGGCGCATGCCCCAGACGCGGTCGGTTTCCTGGTCCTTGGTCGTGACCAGGACCACCGGGATGTGTTTGGTGGCCGGGTCGCGCGTGATCGAGCGCGTCGCCTGGAACCCGTTGAGGTTGGGCATCACCACGTCCATCAGGATCAGGTCCGGCAGTTCGCGCTTGGCGGCCTCGACGCCGGCGGCGCCGTCTTCGGCGGTGAGCGCCTCGTGGCCGAGCTTCTCGACGATGCGCCGGATGCCCATCAGCTGCGAGGGTGAATCGTCCACGATCAGGATGCGCGCCATGATGTTCCCCGTTGGGTGCGTGAAGATTGTAGCGGCGGGGATGCGCGCCGCAAGCGGGCCGGTCAGGCCTTCGCCACCGCTTCGCCGATCCTGACCAGCGTGCGCCCGGTCGAGCCGCCCGCGAGCATGGTGTCGAACACGTCGGACAGCTGTTCCAGCGTCACCTCGCGGGTGCAGATGCGATCGAGATGGCGCGGCTTCCAGCCGGAGGCGAGCCGGCGCCAGACCTCGTCGCGGATGTCGCGCGCGGTGCCGGCCGAGGCCACGCCCAGCAGCGACACGCCGCGGATGATGAAAGGCATCACCGTGGCCGGCAGGTCGTGGGTGGCGGCCAGCCCGGCGCTGGCGACGTTGCCGTAGGGTGCGGTCTGCGCGAGCAGGCTGGCGAGCATCGGCCCGCCGGCGTTGTCCAGGCCGCCGCCGAAGCGCGCCGATTCCATCGGCTTGCGGGTGGCGAGCGCGTCGCGGCCGAGCACTTCACCGGCGCCGATGGCCTTGAGGTAGCCTGCCTGTTCCGGCTTGCCGCTGATCGCGTGCACCTCATAGCCGGCACTGCTGAAGATGTCGACCGCCAGCGAGCCGACGCCGCCGGTGGCGCCGGTCACTGCCAGCGGCCCGAGTGCCGGCGACTGGCGGTTTTCCTCCATGCGCAGCAGCGCCAGCGCGGCGGTGAAGCCGGCGGTGCCCAGGATCATGCTTTCGCGCAGCGCCAGGCCCGCCGGCAGCGCGACGGCCCAGCGCGATTGCAGCCGCGCGTACTCGCTGTAGCCGCCGTCGCGGGTTTCGCTCAGGCCCGAACCGGTGACGAGCACGGCATCGCCTTCGCGAAAGCCCGCGTCCGTGGACGCGACCACGTGGCCGGCGACGTCGATGCCGCCAACCAGCGGGAAGCGGCGCAGGATCTTGCCCTGGCCCGTGCCCGCCAGCGCGTCCTTGAAGTTGACCGATGAGTACGCGACCCGGATGACGATTTCACCGGGCGCGAGATCGTCGAGCGTCACCTGCTCGATGCCGCTGCGATAGCCGGCGTCGTCGCTGTGGATGCGGAAAGCATTGAAGGCGTGCGGGATCGTCATGGCGTGGCTGGCTCGACTGTGCGGGGGCGCTTCGATGATGCCCGCCAAAGGCGCGCCATTCCACCGGCCGGAGGGCAACCGGAGGACAACATGCCGGAAACGCACCAGGCGCCCCATGCTGTGGGAGCGGCCATGGCCGCGATGCCGCCCCCTCTCCACCCTGGCAAGCCCCGTTTTCCGGCCCTGCCCCGAAAACGACCGTGGCCACTCCCACAAGCACACCCTCGCCAACCACGTGCGACGTCGCAAACCTTGCGATCGAACCGGGGCACAATACCGGCATGTCCGATACCCCCGCCGAACTGCTGACCGTTGCCATCTCCTCGCGCGCGCTGTTCGATCTCGAAGAGAGCAACACCCTGTTCGAGGCGCAGGGCATCGACGCCTATGCCGAACACCAGCGCAGCCGCGAGGACGACGTGCTCGAGCCGGGCATCGCCTTCCCGCTGGTGCGCAAGCTGCTCGCGCTCAACGACGGCGCGCCGGCCGACGCGCCGCGGGTGGAGGTGATCCTGCTCTCGCGCAACTCCTCGGACACCGGCCTGCGCGTGTTCAATTCGATCCAGCACCACGGGCTGGCGATTTCGCGCGCGACGTTCACGTCCGGCGCGCCGACCTGGCCCTACATCAAGCCTTTCGGCGCGCAGCTGTTCCTGTCGGCGAATCCAGAGTCGGTGCGCGGTGCGCTGGAGAACGGCGTCGCCGCGGCCACGATCCTCCCCGCGCGCGCGCCGGCCAGCCGCCACGACCAGCTGCGCATCGCCTTCGACGGCGACGCGGTGATCTTCGGCGACGAAGGCGAGCGGATTTCGCGCGAAGGCGGCATCGAAGCCTTCCACCGCCACGAGCGCGAACGCGCGCGCGAGCCGCTGTCGGGCGGGCCGTTCCGCGGCTTCCTCGACGCGCTGCACCACCTGCAGGCGGCGTATCCGCCGGGCGAGGCGTCGCCGATCCGCACCGCCCTGGTCACCGCGCGCTCCGCGCCTGCGCACGAGCGCGTGATCCGCACCCTGCGCGAGTGGGGCGTGCGGCTGGACGAGGCGCTGTTCCTCGGCGGCCGCGCCAAGGGACCGTTCCTGGACGTGTTCGGCGCCGACATCTTCTTCGACGATTCGCTGCACAACATCGACTCCGCGCGCCAGCACGTGGCGACGGGGCATGTGCCACATGGGGTGTCGAACAGCGGGGACTAGGGACCAGGGGCCGGATGCCGGCCTTTCATGGCGGCGGCAGGCGGATGTCGGATAGCTTCCAGTTCAATCCCCTGCGGGTGAGCACGAAGACCACCGGCCGGCCCGAGGCGTCGTGCACGGTTGCGGTGAAGCGCGACGTCGATTCGAATCGGTGTTCGGCATCATGCAGCGGGCGCGGTTGCACCTGCGTGCCATCGCCGGATGGGCGTGGACGCGCGCCGATGCGGTCCCAGGTCCGCCTGCCTTCCATGATCGCGCCCAGTCCCATCGGCGTGACCATCGCATCGACCAGGCCGCCGGCCAGCCCGGTGGCGACGGTCAGGCCGAAGGCGGCGAGCGGGTTGTCCTGCGCACGCCCGCCGGCCTCGCGCACGATGCGGTCGGCCACCTGCGCCTTGAGGCTGCTGCGCAGGGCCGGGAAGTCGACCTGTTTCGCCAGTGCCCTCTCATCGCGCGCCTGCACCGCGTCACCGATGGCGCGGATGGTCAGGTAGGGGCCGGCCGCGGTCCAGGCCAGCAGCGCGAGCACCAGTGCGACGGCGAGCCACAGCCATTTCTTCATCGTTGCGACATCCGGTGGCGATGCCCGGATTGTAGCCAGCCGCACGCGGGCCACGCTGCGCGGCGGTTCAGAACTCCAGGTCCAGCGCGGCGCACAGGTAATCGACGAAGGGCGCCAGCGCCTGCAGGTCCCTGGCCAGCGTCGCGCGCAGCCGCGGGCCGGTCATCACGCTGTCATCCACGTCGCGCCAGGCGACGAAGTTCCTGTGGCGCAGGTCGTCGATGAAGGCGAAGTCGGGCGGGAACCCGCGCGGCGGACGCACCAGCATCTCGTCCTCGTCGAGGTCGAAGCGGCGCCGGAACGCAGGCGCGTGCGCGGCGCGCTCCCAGCTGCCCGGATTGTCGAAGATGAACTGCCGCACGCGTCGCTGGGTCGGTGTTTCCGGGTGCCAGAGCCCGGCGCCGACGAAGCAGTGGCCCGGCTGCAGGTGGATGTAGAACGAGGGCGCCGGCACCTGCTTGCGGCGCTCGTGGAACAGGCGCGCACCCTGCCACGCCTTGTACGGCGTCTTGTCGCTGGCGAAACGCGTGTCGCGCTGGATGCGGAACAGCGAGCCGCCGACGGTCTTCGGCTCGGATCGGAAATGTTCGCTCACCGTGCGCAGATCCGGCTGCAGGTCCGTGAGCAGCGCCCGGAACGGCTCGCGCACGTGCGCCTCGTAGTCGCTCTTGCGGGCCTGGAACCAGGCGCGGTTGTTGTTGCGGGCCAGCGCGCGCAGGAAGCGGAAGCTCTTGTCGGTGAAATACGTGGTCATGGCTGGCGATGATATGCCCGACGGCGCGTCGGTTCTCCTGCGGCTTCTCCGGCTCCCTGGGACTCGTGGGGCTCCCGGGATTCATGTGGGAGCGGCCATGGCCGCGATTGGCTCCTGCCGGCAATGCATCGCGGCCATGGCCGCTCCCACACAGACAACACACGCACCGCCTCGGTCAGGAGAGCGATGCCTGCAGCTGGTGGCCCCAGTCTTCAAGCCGGTCGAGCAGGACCTGCCTGCCGCCGTCGTCGACGTGCCTGGCCCGCAGTTCCAGGATTTGCGCTGCGTACTGCGCGAACGTCACCTCGGACAACCCGGAGTCGTCGACCAGCCGGTGGCGGCGGTAGTCATCCCAGCGCGCCCGCTCGTCGACCGACAGCGTCTCTGGCCAGTTGCGCGCGCGGTAGCGGAACAGCAGTTCCACCAGCCGCGGGTCCTCGAAGCCGAAATCGCGGCTGCCCAGCGCCTCCGGCGGCGTGGCCCGCACGTCCGCGCAGCGGCGTTTGTCGCTGTCGCCGATGAAGCCGTCGTAGAGCGAGGCGTCGGCGTCGGACGGCTCGCGTTCGGCCACGTTGGCGAAGACGCGGCGGACCTTCTCGGCCAGCGCAGGCGCCACAGCGCGCAGTCGCGCGGCGCGCGCCTCCACGACGGCCGGGTCGATCTGCAGGCGCTGGAAATCCGGCTCGCGCAGGTGCGCCCACTGGATCAGCGCCGGGCAGCGGTTGAGGTGGACTTCCTTCAGCGGGACCCGCGACTCGCCTTCGGGCAGGTCGGCGGCGCGCACGTACAGGCGGTCGGCGATGGCCCCGGCGTCGAGGTCGAGCAGGGCGTCGGGCTCGCCGTCGAGGTCGAACACGATCACCCGGCTGTCGATGCGGGGGTGCCGCGCCAGCGGCAGCACCGCGGCCGAACACAGGCGGCTGGCGGGATAGCGCTGCGAGACGTGCAGCACCGGCGTCATCGCCGTGATGTCGAGCAGGCTGGCCGCGTGGCGCTTGTTGCGCAGCAGCGCGGCGTGTTCCCAAAGGCGCGGCTGCGCGCGGCGCAGGAGCCGCGCCATGCCGATCAGCGCGCGCACGTCGGACAGCGCCTCGTGCGCGTCGCCGATGCGCACGTTATTGGCGGTGGCAAGGTGTTCGAGGCGGAACGAGGTCGCGCCGTCTTCGCGCTTCGGCCACTCGATGCCCTCGGGCCGCAGCGCGTGCGCCAGCCGCATCACGTCGAGCAGGTCCCAGCGCGAATTGCCGCCGCGCCACTCGCGTTCGTACGGATCGCGGAAATTGCGGAACAGGCCGTGGCGGATGAACTCGTCGTCGAAGCGCAGCGAGTTGTAGCCCAGGGTGCAGGTGTCCGGGCGCGCCATCTCCTCGAAGATGCGGGCGAAGGCCTCGGCCTCGACGATGCCGTCGCGCAGTGCGTCCTGCGGCGTGATGCCGGTGACCAGCGTCGCCATGGGCGAGGGCAGCAGATCGTCGGCGGGCTGGACGAAGAATTCGACCGGCGCCTCGATCTCGTTGAGCTGCGCATCGGTGCGGATCGCCGCGAACTGCGCGATGCGGCTGCGGCGCGGGTCGGTGCCGAAGGTTTCGAGGTCGTAGAAGAGGAAGCTGGCGGGCATGGGCGAGACCGTAATTTGTCCGGTTCTTTTGCAGGAGTGGCTTCAGCCGCGAGCTGTCGTTCCCTCGGCTGTCAAGATAGGGGAGGTTGGGGAGGGGTACCTCTGGGATCAGCGTGACCCGTCGCCCCCTCCCAGCCTTCTCCTGCCGTCGCACAGGAGGTCGCGGCTTCCGCCGCTCCTGCGTGTGTGCAGGGTACCGGCATGGTGTCGCAGGACGCGCGACCCGTTTTCTTCATGCCCCGTCCATCAGCGGCGCCAGCTGGCGCTCGATTTCCGTGTCCACCGCGGCCCAGTCCACGCCATCCAGCGACTCCAGCCCGCGCGTGGCGCCGACGAGGATTTCGCGCTGGATGTTGCTGCGCTCCAGCGCCAGCGCATACGGGATCCGCATGAACGTCACCATCGAATAGTGCGGCACGAAGCGGCCCGGATGGCGCGCCTGCAGCTTGCGCTCCAGCGCCTGCTGCAGCAGGAAATCCGGGTCGTCGACCAGGTCGCGCATCTCGATGTAGTTCTCCAGCGCCATGTCCTGGATCGCGGTGGCGTTGGGCTTGCGGTCGGCCTCGAAGGCGGCGAACGCGGCTTCCAGGCTGTCGTGCTCCTCCATGCAGCCGGCCAGTGCCACGCAGTCCTCGAACGCGCAGTTCATGCCCTGTCCGTGGAAGGGCACCATCGCGTGCGCGGCGTCGCCCAGCAGCACGGCATCGCCGCCCAGGTGCCAGCGGTCCAGGCGCAGCGTGGCCAGGCTGCCGACCGGATTGGCCACGAAATCGTGCTCCAGCTCCGGGATCAGCGGCAGCGTGTCGGGGAAGTCGCGCTCGAACAAGGCACGCGCGTCCGCGGCGGTGGTGACCGAGTCGAAATCCGGGTCGTCGTTGCCGGACTCGGCGTGCAGCGCCATGAACAGGGTGACGGTGAAGGTGCGCTCGTCATTGGGCAGGGCGATGCACATGTAGCGGCCGCGCGGCCAGATATGCAGCGCGTTGGGTTCGATGCGGAAGCCGCCGTCGGCGGCAGGCGGGATTTCCAGCTCCTTGTAGCCGTGGCCGAGCCATTCCGTGCGCTCGCCGAGGTCACGGCGGGCGGCCATCTGCGCGCGCAGCGTGGAGCCGGCGCCATCGCAACCGAGCAGGGTGGTGAACGGGTGCGTGTGGATTTCGCCGCTGCCGCTGCAGGTGATGGTGCGGGCGTCGAAATCGACCGAATCCAGCCCGCGGTCGAAGTGCAGGGTGGCACCGGCGGCTTCGGCCGCATTGATCAGGGTGATGTTCAGCTCGCCGCGGCTGACCGACCAGATCACCTCGCTGTCGTCGCGCCCGTAGCGCTGCAGCTGCGGCTCGCCGCCGAGCGGATGCACCATGCGCCCGCGCATCATCACCGCCTGCTCCAGCACGGCGCCGTGCGCATCGGCCGCGCGCAGCGCGTGCAGGCCGCGTTCGGCCAGCGCGAGGTTGATCGAACGGCCGCCGGCATAGCCCTGCAGGCGCGGATCGCCGCGGCGCTCGAAGACCTCGACCTGCCAGCCGCGGCGGGCGAGCAGGGTGGCAAGCAGGGCACCGGCAAGGCCGGCGCCGATGATGGTGAGGGATTTGGGGCCAGCGTTGCTCAAGTCAGTCATCACGTGCCGCCATTCCCGCGCAAGCGGGAACCCGTTTCCATTTTTCGAGAGTACGAAGTCGCTGGGTTGACCAGCTTTCGCTGTTGAAAAGCACTTCCGCTTGCGCGGGAATGACGGTTGGCGGGCGGCTGCAACACTGGCTCATTCCCCCCGCCACGCCTCCACCGCCCGCACGAACCGCAGCACGTCCCCGTGCGTGTTGTACATCGGCGCCGGCGAGATGCGGATCACGTCGGGTTCGCGCCAGTCGCCGAGCACGCCCTGGGTGGCCAGGAATTCGAACAGGGAGCGGCCCGCGTCGCGGCCGGCAAGGCCGCGGCCTTCCACGACGCGCAGCGAGAGCTGGGCGCCGCGGCGTTCGGGCTCGCGCGGGGTGGCGATCTGCAAGGTGTCGGACAGCCGTTCGCGGATCAGCGCTTCGAGATAGCCGGTCAGGCGCTCCGACTTCTCACGCAGCGCGGCCATGCCGGCGCGGTCGAACAGTTCCAGCGAGCCGCGCAGCGGCGCCAGGCCGAGGATCGGCGGGTTGCTCAGCTGCCAGCCGTCGGCGCCGGGCGTGGGCACGAAGTCGCTGCCCATGCGGAAACGCGAGGCCTGCTCGTGCCCCCACCAGCCGGCGAAGCGCGGCCGGTCGGTGTTGGCATGACGTTCGTGCACGAAGCAGCCGGCCACCGCGCCAGGTCCGGAGTTCATGTACTTGTAGTGGCACCACACCGCGAAGTCGGCGCCGCTGTCGTGCAGCTGCAGTGGCAGGTTGCCGGCGGCGTGGGCGCAGTCGAAGCCGACCACCGCGCCGGCGGCGTGGCCCAGGCGCGCGATCTCGCGCAGGTCGAAGGCCTGTCCGCTGCGGTACTGCACGCCGGGCCAGACGACCAGCGCCAGGCGCGGGCCGTGCTCGGCGATGGCGCGTTCGATCGCCGCCATGGAGAAGGTGCCGTCGGGTTCGTCCGGCTGCAGTTCGATCAGGTCGGTGGCCGGGTCGAAGCCGTGGAAGCGCACCTGCGATTCGAGCGCGTAGCGGTCGGAGGGAAACGCACCGGCCTCCATCAGGATCGCCGGGCGCTCGCGGGTGGGCCGGTAGAAGCTGACCATCATCAGGTGCAGGTTGGCGGTGAGCGAGTTCATCGCCACCACTTCCAAGGGCTGCGCACCAACCACACGCGCCAGCCCGTCGCGGACCAGCTCGTGGTAGGGCATCCACTGTGCCTGGCCGGTGAAGTGGCCTTCGACGGCTTCAACCGCCCACTTGTCCAGCACTTCCTCGACGTGGGCGCGCGCCGCCTTCGGCTGCAGGCCGAGGGAATTGCCGCAGAAGTAGGCCTGGTCGCGGCCGTCGTGCTGCGGGATCAGGAATTCGTCGCGCAGCCCGCGCAGCGGGTCGGCGGCGTCGAGGGCCTGGGCGCGGGTGTCGTCGTGGGTGTCGAGTTCGGTCATCGGGCTTGTTCTTCGGGTTTTGCCGCGGGTTGCGCGGATGGACGCGGATAGGGCCAAAGCTGTGCAGCCGTGCGCAGGGCTTCCAGTCCGTCATCCCCGCGAAAGCGGACGTGCGCAATCCGTGGCAAGAACAGCACTTCGATGCCACGCACTACGCAAACCGCGATTTCGACAGCCCCAGCCACTCCAGCGCCGTGCCGTGGAACAGGCGCTCCTTGCCGGTCTCGTCCAGGTCCATCGCGTCGATGCCGGCGCCGGGCGTCTGTTCGCCGAGCGGGAACGGGTAGTCGGTGCCGAGCATCACCCGGTCCGCGCCGCAGGTATCGAGCAGGTACTGCAGCGCGCGCGAGTCGGCGACCCAGGAGTCGAAGTACAGGCGTTCGAGGTACTCGCGCGGGTTGCGCGGGTTGTCGGTGGCGACCAGGTCGGGGCGCATGTTGAAGCCGTGCTCGATGCGGCCGATGGTGTAGGGGAAGCTGCCGCCGCCGTGGGCGAGGCAGACCTTGAGCTTGGGCAGGCGTTCGAGCACGCCGCCGAACACCAGGCAGCAGGCCGCGCGCGACTGTTCGGCCGGCATGCCGACCAGCCACGGCAGCCAGTACTTGGGCATCGACTCGGTGCCCATCATGTCCCAGGGATGCACGAGGATCGCGGCGCCGAGGTCGGCGGCAGCCTCGAAGAACGGGAACAGCTCCGGCGCGTCGAGGTTCCAGTCGCCGATGTGCGAGCCGATCTGCACGCCCTGCAGGCCGAGCTGGTCGATGCAGCGCTCCAGCTCCTGCACCGCAAGCCGCGGCGACTGCATCGGCACGGTGCCGATGCCGGCGTAGTGGCGCGGATGTGCGCGCAGGGTTTCGGCCATGTGGTCGTTGAGCGCGGCGTGCAGTTCCAGCGCCTGGTTGGCCTTCGCCCAGTAGCTGAACATCACCGGCACGGTGCTGATAACCTGCACCTGCACGCCGAAGCGTGCGTATTCGTCGATGCGTTCCTGCGCGTCCCAGGTGTTGGACCAGATCTCGCGGAAGAACTTGCCGTCCTTGTAGATGCGGTGGCGGCCGTCGTCGGTGTGGTGGATGACCGGGAAGCGGTCGTCGCCGTATTTCTTCGCCAGGTCCGGCCAGTCGCGCGGCAGGTAGTGGGCGTGGATGTCGATCTTGAGCATGCGGGCCAGTTTACCCGGCTGCCACGGGGGCCGCTCCGATCCCGCGTTCGCGCGCCTGGCGCAGCAGGTGGGCGAGGGTGTCGATGGAGTCGGCGATGCGGTCGCAGGTGTCGGCCAGGGCGATGCCGGCGGGACTCGCGGCCAGCGCCGGATCGTCAGCCAGCGCCCTGGCGAGCTGGCGTTCGGCCGCGCGCGGGGAGCGCAGCTGCGGCGACGTGCGGTTGCGCAGGGCATCGGCGATGGCGTCGAGCGCGGCGTCGACCTCGCCGGCGAACGCCGACAGCTCCGGCGGCTGCGGCAACGCGCCCTCGTCGCGCAGCGCCGCTTCCAGCGACAGCGAGGTACGGATCAGGCGGTGGGCGTTGGCGAGGAAGGATTCGGTGGCGGCCAGTTCCGCGGCGCGCTCGCGGCCGGGCTCGGCGCGCATGCGGTCTATCGAGGCCAGCACGCGCGTGCGGGCGGCGCGTGCGGCGGTGCGGGTCTCGTGCAGGGCGCCGATGTCGTTGCCGAGCACGGCCAGGATGTGTGCGCGGTAATTGTCGATCAGCGCGGCGAGCGCGACGTTCGAACGCCGGCCTTCCCACGTCGGCCACAGCAGGTAGGCGACCAGCGCGAGGGCACTGCCCAGGGTGGTGCCCAGTACCCGCATGTGGATGGAGTCGGCCGGCGCGATGCCCTCGAAGGCCAGCAGCAGCACCAGCATGCCGGTCAGCATCGCCACGCCGAGGCCGTAGTTGACGGTGGCCAGCATGCGGAAGGCGATGCACAGCAGCGCCATCAGCAGCAGCGACAGCACTACGCTGTCGACCACCAGGTGCACGACCAGCGAGGTCAGCAGCAGGCCGCCGAAGGTGCCGGCCACGCGCAGCAGGCCGAAGCGCAGGGTGCCGCCGAAGTCGGGCCGCAGCACGATGGCGGCGGTCATCGGGATCCACGCGCCGTGCGGAATCCGCAGCAGGCGTTCGCTGGCGACGGCGATGCCCAGGCACGCCGCGCAGCGGATCGCGTGACGCATCGCCACCGACGACAGGCCGAGGTTGGCGCGCAGGGTCTGCAACGGGTTGCCCGGGCGCAGCGCGGCGGGCAGCTTCGCCTCGGCCAGTTCGGCGCGGATCTCGCCGCGGCTGCTGGCCCAGTCGCTGTTGCGGACCAGTGCGCGCAGCTGGCCGGCCAGGCCTTGCGCGCGCGCCGCGGCGATGCGCAGCAGGCGCCGGTCGCGGCTGCCGGAGGCCTCGTCGACTGCCTGCACCAGCGCATCGACGCGCTGGCCGAGGAGGGTCACTTCCTGCTCCGCGCGCAGCGGCTTTTCCGCCGCAAGCATCGCGTCTGACAAGTGGCCGAGGATGGCTTCGGCGCTGGCGAGCACGTGGTCGATGCGGGCGACCTGCGCGGGCTCCTCGATGCGCACGGACACATCGCCGAGCGACAGCAGGCCGATGCGCACGCGCTCGCACAGTTCGGCGATGATGCGGAACGACTGCATCGCGCGGCCGCGCGAGCGGTACTCGCCGTGCAGGGTTTCCAGCGCATCCATGGCCGCCATCGACACCGGCGGCGGCTGCGAGGCGTCGGGGCGGCTGCGCGCAACGTCGGCCAGCTGCCGCAGCACCGTGGACAGCGCGAAACGTTCCGGGCGGTAGCGCTGCAGCGGCCAGGCGGCCACCGCCATCAGCGTCTGCAGCAGGCCACCGGCGAAGATCAGGGCCGCCACGCCCGGCGCGTGCACGGTCGCCACCTCCATCTCGGCGGTGATGACCAGCACGATCATGCTGGTCATGCCGACGCGGGCGATGGTCGGCCCCAGCGCGACCAGCAGGCCGCCAATCAGCCCGGCCAGCGCGGCGGCCAGCACGAACAGCCACGTGTGCGCGCCGACCAGGATGCCGACCAGCGCCGACAGGCCCGCCACCACCGACGACATCAGCATGCGCTGCATGCGCTGGCGGTACGGACCGGGCTGGTCGGTGAACATGGTGTTGATCGCACCGGTGGTCATCGCCAGCCCGGCGGGGACCTGGCCGATGGCGAGCCCGACCGCAAGCGGCGCGACCACCGCGATGGTGTTGCGCAGCGCGACGGGGAACGGGACGTCACGCGGCTTGAGGTCGATCAGGGTGCGCAGCACGGAGCGGTTCCTGGGGAATTCCGGCCAATCGGGCACGCCATTGTAGGAGCGGCTTCAGCCGCGAGCTCTTCGTGGCGCGCGCGGATGTCCAGGAACGCGCGGCCGGAGCCGCTCCTGCAGGATGGGGTGCGGTCAGGTGTCCGGGAATTCGTACTTCGACGGAGCCGGGTTCAGGTGCCCGCACTGCTTGCAGGTGCGGTGCTCGCGCGAGGCGTAGAAGCGGTCGAACACGGGCGGGAAATCCTTCTCGATGTCGTGCAGGAAGAAGTATTCCTCGTACAGCTTGTGATTGCACTGCTCGCAGAACCACATCAGGCCGTCGTCCTCGTGCGGCAGGCGCTTGCGCTCGATCACCAGGCCGATCGAGTCGGGCATGCGCTGCGGCGAGTGCGGCACGCGCGGCGGGAGCAGGAAGATCTCGCCGGCCCGGATCGGGATGTCGCGCGGTGCGCCGTCCTCCTGGATGCGCAGTACCATTTCACCTTCGAGCTGGTAGAACCACTCGGGGCCTTCGTCCCAGTGGTAGTCGGTGCGGATGTTCGGGCCGCCGACGACCATCACGATGAAATCGCCGTCGTAGATGCACTTGTTGCCCACCGGCGGCTTGAGCAGGTGGCGGTGTTCCTCGATCCAGGCCTGGAGGTTCAGCGGGGTGGGCAGCATGGCTTACTCCTTGAATGAGGCGATGCACTTGAGTTCGATCGCGATCGGCGTGGGCAGCGCGTCGATGCCGAGCGTGGTGCGGCAGGGTGCGGTGGCGGGATCCGGGAAGTATTCCGCCCACACCGCGTTGTAGCCCTTGAAGTCGCCCGCCATGTCGGTGAGATAGACGGTGACGTCGACCAGGTCTTCCCAGCGCGCGCCGCTGGCTTCGAGCACCGCGCGTACGTTGGCGAACACCGCGCGCGTCTGTGCCGCGATGTCGTGGGCAATGAGATTTCCGCCTGCGTCGTGCTCGTTGCCGGGCACGGCGTTGGTGGCCGGGTCGCGCGGGCCGATGCCGGACATCAGCAGCAGGTTGCCGACGCGGCGCGCGTGCGGGTAGGCCCCGACCGGGCGCGGTGCGCCGCCGGCGTCGATGCCCTGGCTCACGGCGCCTCTCCCTGGCGACCGCGCAGTTGCCCGATCGCGCCGCGATACACCTTCTCCAGCACCGCGGGGGAGTCCACGTCCATGCCCAGCTCGCGCACGCGCCCGTCCTGCAGGCTGTAGACCCAACCGTGCACGGACAGCTTCTGGCCGCGCGCCCAGGCGTCCTGCACGACGGTGGACAGGCACACGTTCTCGGCCTGCTCGATCGCGTTGAGTTCGCACAGGCGATTGCCGCGTTCCTCCCTGGGGAAGCCATCCAGCAGCGCCGCGTGCTTCTGCGCGACGTCGCCGACGTGGCGGATCCAGTTGTCCGACAGTCCGATGCGCAGGCCGTTGAGCGCGGCGTTGACGCCGCCGCAGCCGTAATGGCCGACAACGAGGATGTGCTCGACTTTCAGCACGTCGACCGCGAACTGGATCACCGACATGCAGTTCAGGTCGGTATGCACCATCACGTTGGCGATGTTGCGGTGGACGAACACCTCGCCCGGCGCCAGGCCGATGACCTGGTTGGCCGGCACGCGCGAGTCGGAGCAACCGATCCACAGGTACTTGGGCGCCTGCAGTTCGGACAGGCGCTCGAAGAACTGCGGGTTCTCGCGGCGCACGCCGTCGGCCCAGGCGCGGTTGTTGCTGAGGAGTTTTGCAAGTGCCTGTTTCATGGACTCAGTCCTGCGGGCTGGCGAAGCGCATGCGTCGCACCAGCACGCGCGCGAGTGAAGTGACCCACGCCACCACCAGCCCGAGCAGGATCGGCCCCGCCAGCGTGGAAACGAAGGGACGGGACATGCCAAGCAGCGGTTCGGACAGGTACAGCAGCACCACGATGGCGCCGACGACCACTGCCAGCGAATAACCCAGGATGCGTGCCACGCCGAGGAAGTCGAGCACGGAGGTCCGTTTCATGGCGTCAGGTTCCCAGCTGGATGCCAACGTTGCGGGGTTCGGTAAAGAAACGCATCGCCTCCAGGCCGCCTTCGCTGCCCAGGCCGGACTGGCCCATGCCGCCGAACGGGGTGCGCAGGTCGCGCATGAGCCAGCAGTTGATCCAGACGATGCCGGCGTGGATGCCGGCAGCAAGGCGGTGGGCACGGGTCAGGTCGCGCGTCCAGATCGAGGCCGCCAGGCCGTAGTCGCCGGCGTTGGCCAGCCTGAGCGCCTGCGCATCGTCGTCGAAGGACTGCAGGGTCGCGACCGGGCCGAAGATTTCCTCGCGGTTGGTCGTGCAATCCGGGCCGAGGCCTTCGAACAGCGTCGGCGCGACGAACCAGCCGGGCCGCTCAAGCGCGTTGCCGCCGCACAACACGCGGCCGCCTTCGTCGCGGGCGCGCGTGATGGCCGCGACGACCTTGTCGAAGTGCGCCTGCGACACCAGCGGACCCATCTGCGCGTCCGGATCCATCGGGTCGCCGACGCGCAGCGCGAGCGCGCGTTCGACCAGCGCGTCGCGGAACTCGTGGTAGATGCCCTTCTCGACCAGCAGGCGCGAGCCGCACAGGCAGATCTGCCCGGAGTTCTGGAACACCGAGCGCACGATCGTGTCCAGGTGCGCGCGCCAGTCGCTGTCGGCGAAGACCAGGGTCGGGTTCTTGCCGCCCAGTTCCAGCGATACCTTCTTGAGCATCGGCGCGGCGACGCCGGCGATGCGCCGGCCCACGGCCGTGCTGCCGGTGAACGAGACGGCCTTAACCGCGGGGTGCGCGACCATCGCCTCGCCGACCTTCGGACCGAGCCCGTGCACGACGTTGAGCACGCCCGCGGGGAATCCGATCTCCGCGGCCAGCGCGCCGAGCATCGTTGCGGTCACCGGCGTGACCTCGGACGGCTTGGCGACCACGGTGTTGCCGGCGGCCAGCGCCGGCGCGATCTTCCAGGTGAACAGGTACAGCGGCAGGTTCCACGGCGAGATCGTGGCGACCACGCCCAGCGGCTGGCGCAGGGTGTAGTTCAGCCCGGCCTGGCCGTGGTGCGATTCGCTGGCGAACTGGGTCGCGGCATGGGCGAAGAAGCGCAGATTGGATACCGCGCGCGGGATTTCCACGTCGCGGGCGAGGGCATACGGCTTGCCGCCGTCGCGCGCCTCGGCGTGGGCGAAATCGTCCAGCCGTGCTTCCAGCGCATCGGCCAGTTTTTCCAGCCAGCGTGCCCGCGCTTCGTTGGGCAGCGACGACCAGGCGGGGAAGGCCGCTTCGGCCGCGGCGACCGCCGCCTCGACGTCGCCGGCATCGCCATCGGCCACCTGCGCGAAGGGCTTGCCGGTGGCCGGCTCGAACACGTCCAGCCAGCCCCGCGTGGACGCCTCACGGGCCTTGCCGTCGATCCAGTGGGCGAGCTGCTGCATCCGCGTAGCTTACCCGCTGCGCGGCCGCGACCGAAGGACTCCGCATGTCATTTCTGGCAACCCGGGCACAGGTAAAGCCGGCGCGAACCGTCCTGCCGGCGCAGCAGCGGCGTGCCGCACGCGACGCAGGGTTCGCCTTCGCGGTCGAACACGCGGAAGCGGAATCCCTCCGGCGTGTCGGCCAGGTAGTCGTCGCGCATCCCGCGCGCCGGCTCGATGCCGCGGGTGGCATAGCTGTGGCGCGGGATGGCGAGCAATTCACGCGCCAGCGCGCGGCGTTCGGCGTTGTCGAGGTCGCGCGGTCGCCGCTGCGGCAGCAGGCCGGCCGCGAACAGCACCTCCGAGCGCAGGTAATTGCCCATGCCGGCGAGGAAGCCCTGGTCGAGCAGCAGGCCGCCGAGCGCGCGACCGGAAAAGCGCGGGTCGTCCAGGCGTGCCTCGACGGCTGCCTCGTCCAGCGCCGGGTCGAGCACGTCGGGGCCGAGCCGGGCCAGGAAGGGATGCCGGTGCAGCTCGTTGCTTCGCCACATCGCGACATCCGACGCCGAGTACAGCAGGATCGCCTTGCGCGGGGTTTCCAGCGCCACCCGCAGCGAGCGGCTGGTGTCCGGCCGCTCGCCGGCCTTCGCCACGCGCCACACGCCGTAGAGCTGGTTGTGGCTGTAGAGCGTCCAGCCGTTGTCGAAGCGCGTGAGCATCGCCTTGCCGTGCGGGGTGATCGATTCGATGCGCGCGCCGGGCAGCGATTGCTCGAAGTGCTTGAGCGCGGGGAATGCGAACCACGCCGAGGCCAGGCGCTTGCCCACGACCGCTTCGGCGAGGCGGTCGGCTGCGCGGCGGATTTCGGGGCCTTCGGGCATGGGGTCTCGGGGCTCGAAGCGTCACCAACGCTTGTTGTAGGAGCGGCTTCAGCCGCGAGCTTTTGCTCCTCCCCTGCAAACGCAGGGGAGGAGCCAAGCGCCTCAGATCGAATGCATCCGCCCGCCGTCCACCGCCAGGCTGACGCCGTTGATGTACGCCGCGGCCTGCGAGCACAGGAAGGCGATCACGCCGCCGGTCTCCTCCGGCGTGGCGAAGCGGCCGGCCGGCACGCCGGCGCGCATGGCGGCGCGGATGTCGTCTTCGGACTTGCCTTCCGCCGAAACCCGGTTGCGTACGATCTGCTCGATGCGCCCGGTCTCGGTGAAGCCGGGCAGCACGTTGTTGACGGTGATGCCGTCGCCGGCCAACTCGCGCGACAGCGTCTTGGCCCAGGACGCCACTGCGCCGCGGGTGGTGTTGGACACGCCCAGTCCAGGGATCGGTTCGCGCACCGAGGTCGAGATCACGTTGACGATGCGGCCCCAGCGCGCCTGGCGCATGCCGGGCAGCACCGCCTGCAGCAGGGTCTGGTTGGCGACCAGGTGCTTGTTGAACGCGTCGAGGTAGGCCTCAATCGGCGCCTCGTGCGCCGCGCCGCCCGGCGGGCCGCCGGTGTTGTTGACCAGAATGTGCACCGGGTTCGCGCTGGCGAGCGCGGAGACGTCGGTGCGCAGCGCGTCGGTCCGCGACACGTCCGCAGCCAGCAGGCCGTGGGCCTGCCCGTCGCCGCGGGGCAGGGCGTCCACCACCTCCTGCAGCGTTTCTGCGCGGCGGGCGAGCACGGTGACGCTGGCGCCGAGCAGGGCGAGTTCGTGCGCGGTGGCGCGGCCGATGCCTTCGGAGGCGCCGCAGACGAGGGCGTGCCGGCCGGTGAGATTCAGGTCCATGGTTCGGGTTCTCCGCAGGTCAGGGTTCGCGTGCGCGCATCAGCGCGGCGATTGCGTTCGCACCGGGGTCCGGCAGCGCCCGCAGCGCGTCGGCGACGGAGCGGCGGTTGGCTTCGGGATGGTTCTGGCTGAGCTTGGACTTGAGCTCGATCCGCTCCGGCACGAACCGGAAACCCACGATCCCGCGCAGCTGCACGCGGTGGTCTTCGCGCTCGGGTTCGAAGGCCCAGTCGCTGCCGAGCGCCTGTTCGAAGCGGTCGCTCAGCCGCATGACCAAGTCCGCCAGGCCGGCTTCGTCCTCGAAGCGTTCCAGCGTCCCGTGCAGGTGGGCGACGACGTAGTTCCAGGTGGGGACCCGCGCCTGCTCCTCCTTGTCGGGATACCAGCCGGGAGACACGTACGCGTGCGGCCCGTGGACGATCACCAGCGCCGCCCCGTCGTGGCGGGCCTGCGGATTGGGTCGCGCCCAGTGGCCCTCGACCAGGACCCGCCCGCCATCGCGGCGATACAGGACGGGCAGGTGGGTGACCTGCGGCGCGCCGTCGCCGTCGACCGTCACCAGGGTGACGAAGGGATCGCGCGCAACCAGCGCATCGAGCCGGGCGAGGTCGGTGTCGACGAAGGCGCGCGGCGTATACATCGGCGGGCGCTACGCGCTGCCGCCGAGCTTGCGCACCATCCGTGCGCGCAGGTCGTCGTCGCTGCCGCCCGTGGGGGGCGAGAGTTCGTCGAGCGAGAAGCCGCGTTCCAGCGCGTCTTCCTCGTCGAGGCCGTCGAAGGACACGAACTCGGCGTCCATCAGCATGGCGCGCGCGGTGTCCTCGCTGTCGTAGGCCAGGGTGTTGCCGTCGCTGTCGAAGACCTCGGCCGTGCCGGCCTCGCGCACGCGCAGCCGTGCCCACACGATCGTGCGGCCGAGCGTGGCCAGCCACCACTGTCCGGATGCGTCGGGCGCGTGCTCGTCGCTCATGCTGACAGCACCGTCGCCAGCAGCCACAGCAGGCCCGCCATGATCAACGCGACCACGATCACGATCAGCGCCACGCGCGCCGGCGTGGCCAGGCCGCTGAAGTTGTAGTCCCGCACCTGCCGGTAGCGGCCGCTGAACAGCCACCACAGCGCTTCGGGCTTGATGAAGGCGCCGTCGCCCAGCTGCGCCTTCACCTCCGGATGGCGGTCGCGCAGGTGCACCAGCGCCAGCGGCCAGAAGATCACGAACGCGGTGGCGCCGGCGATGGCCGCGGCGACGAACAGCAGGGCGAAGAACATGATCATGGCGTCAGAACTCCGCGTTCCCCGGCGCGCGCGGGTAGGGGATCGCGTCGCGGATGTTGGCCAGCCCGCACACGTACACCACCAGCCGCTCGAAGCCCAGGCCGAAGCCGGCGTGCGGCACGCTGCCGTAGCGGCGGAAATCGCGGTACCAGCCGTAGTGCGCCGCGTCGAGGCCGAACTGCGCCATGCGCGCGTCGAGCACGTCCAGCCGCTCTTCGCGCTGCGAGCCGCCGATGATCTCGCCGATGCCCGGCGCCAGCACGTCCATCGCCGCGACCGTCTTGCCGTCGTCGTTCAGGCGCATGTAGAACGCCTTGATGTGCTCGGGGTAGTCGGTGACCACCACCGGGCGGCCGACGTGTTCCTCGGTCAGCCAGCGCTCGTGCTCGGTCTGCAGGTCCAGGCCCCATTCGACCGGGAAGTCGAACTTTTTCCCCGAGTCCTGCAGCAGCTTGACCGCATCGGTGTAGCTGATGCGCTCGAACGGCGCGTTGATGAAGGCCTCCAGCCGGGTGACCGCATCCTTCTGCACGCGCTGGGCGATGAAGGCCATGTCGTCGGCGCGCTCGTCCAGCACCGCGCGGAACAGGTACTTGAGGAAGTCCTCGGCCACCCGCGCGTCCTCGGCCAGGTCGGCGAAGGCGATCTCCGGCTCGACCATCCAGAACTCGGCCAGGTGGCGGGTGGTGTTGGAGTTTTCGGCGCGGAAGGTCGGGCCGAAGGTATAGACCTTGCTCAGGCTCAGGCAGTAGGCCTCGACATTGAGCTGGCCGGACACGGTGAGGAAGGTTTCCTTGCCGAAGAAGTCGCGGCCGAAGTCCACCTCGCCCTTGCCGTCGCGTGGCAGGTTGGCCATGTCCAGCGTCGAGACCCGGAACATCTGCCCGGCGCCCTCGGCGTCGGAGGTGGTGATGATCGGGGTGGTGATCCAGTAGTAGCCGTTCTCGTGGAAGTAGCGGTGCGTGGCCTTGGCCAGGCAGTCGCGGATGCGGGTCACCGCGCCGAATAGGTTGGTGCGCGGGCGCAGGTGCGCGACTTCGCGCAGGAATTCCAGCGAGTGCGCCTTGGGCTGGATCGGATAGGTTTCGGGGTCGTCGACCCAGCCGACCACTTCGATCGCGTCGGCCTGGATCTCGAAGCTCTGGCCCTGGCCCTGCGACGGCACCAGCGTGCCGGTGGCGATGACCGCGCAGCCGGCGGTGAGGTGCTTGACCTCGTCCTCGTAATTGCCCAGCGCGCTGGGCGCCACCACCTGGATCGGCGCGAAGCAGGAGCCGTCGCTGACGTTGACGAAGCTCAGCCCGGCCTTGGAGTCGCGCCGCGTGCGCACCCAGCCGCGGACCGTGACTTCGCCGCCTTCAGGCACCTTGCCCGCCAGCGCCTGCGCAACACTCACCGTTGTCATGCCTTGAATCCCTGCCGGATCGAGCCGATATGAGCCGTACAGTTTACCGGAGCCGCAAGGGCTACAATGGCCACCATGTCGATCCAGCTCGCCCCCGCCGCCCTCGAACGCGTCCAGGGCTTCCTCTCTGCCGACGCCGCGGCGATCGGCCTGCGCTTCGGCGTCAAGCGCACCGGGTGCTCGGGTTGGGGGTACCTGGTCGACCTGGCCCGCGAGCAGCACGATGACGACACCGTGTTCGAGCAGGGCGGCGTGCGCATCCTCGTCGACGCCGACAGCCTGGCGCTGGTCGACGGCACCCGGATCGATTTCCTGAAGCAGGGCCTGAACGAACAGTTCGTGTTCGAGAACCCCAACGTCTCGGCCGAGTGCGGCTGCGGCGAAAGCTTCACCACCGACGCCGACAAGGCCGCCTGACCGTCGCGGACAGGGCTGTGGGTGGCCGGGCAGGAGCCGCGGAGGCTGCGCCCGGGCCTGCCGGTGGCCTGCCGCGGCTTCGGCCGCCTGCGGGGAAATGATCCAGCTCCCGGAGCGGGGCACCTCCCGGCGCCACTGAGTAGTTGCCCGCAAGTCATTGAACTGCGATAATTTCCGGCTCCCGTTCGCCGGGAGACCTTGCTCCACCGTGCCCGTTCTCGGGTGCCGGGGGGCTATCCGGGCCACGCCCAGCCGGGCGCCGGCCGAATATCCACAAGGAAAAACAGATGCGTCATTACGAAATCGTGTTCCTGGTCCATCCGGACCAGAGCGAGCAGGTGCCTGCCATGGTCGAGCGCTACAAGGCGCTGATCGAAGGCGGCGAAGGCAAGATCCACCGTCTCGAGGACTGGGGCCGCCGCCAGCTCGCCTATCCGATCAACAACCTGGTCAAGGCGCACTACGTGCTGCTCAACATCGAGGCCGACCAGGCCGTGCTCGACGAACTCGTCGAAAGCTTCCGCTTCAACGACGCCGTGCTCCGCCACCTGGTGATGCGCCGCGACGAGGCCGAGACCGAGCAGTCGCTGATCATGAAGAACAAGGACGAGAAGGGCGACAAGCCCGAGCGTGGCGAGCGTCGTCGCCGTGACGACGACAACGACAGCGATGGCGAGAAGACGTCCGACAAGGACGAATCCGCCACCGACGACAACGCCGAAGCCGCCTGAGGAATCCTGACATGTCCAAGTTCTTTCGCCGCCGCAAGTACTGCAAGTTCACCGCCGAGGGCGTCAAGGAGATCGATTACAAGGATCTCAACACCCTGCGCCAGAACCTGACCGAGAACGGCAAGATCGTTCCCAGTCGCATCACCGGCACCAAGTCTCGCTACCAGCGCCAGCTCGCCACCGCCGTCAAGCGCGCGCGGTTCCTGGCGCTGATTCCGTATACGGACAACCACAACATCTGAAAACGGCGCCTCCCGCAGGGAGGCACCGGCTCCTCCCCTTGAAAGGGAGGGCAAGCCAGGAATCCCGTCCGTTCGGACAGCTGAAAGTTGCGGCGCGCTGCGCTGCTAACGAATACGGAGCAACACCATGCAACTGATCCTGCTGCAGAAAGTCACCAACCTCGGCAACCTCGGCGACAAGGTCGACGTCAAGCCGGGCTACGGCCGCAACTACCTGGTCCCGCAGGGCAAGGCCGTGCCGGCGACCGAGGCGAACGTGGCCGAGTTCGAGGCCAAGCGCGCCGAGTACGAGGCCAAGGCCAAGGCCGTGCACGACGACGCCACCGGCCGCCTGGCCAAGCTCGAAGGCGCCAGCGTCACCATCTACGCCAACGCTTCCACCGAGGGCAAGCTGTACGGCTCGGTCGGCCCGCGCGACATCGCCGAGGCGCTGACCAAGGCCGGTACCCCGGTCGAGAAGTCGGAAGTGGTGATGGGCGAGGGTGCGTTCCGCACCACCGGCGAGTTCGAGGTCATCGTGCACCTGCATGCCGACGTCGAGACCCCGGTCAAGGTGATCGTCGAGCCCGAAGCGGCCTGATCGCCGCACGCGGTTCGAGGAGAAGGGCGCCGCGAGGCGCCCTTTTTCGTTGTGGCGATCCCGGTGACCCCAGTGATCCCTGCGATCGCGGCAACCCTGTGGGAGCGGCTACAGCCGCGAGCTTTTCGTCCTTGTGGCAACAGGCCAGAAGCTCGCGGCTGTAGCCGCTCCCACGAGGCACTAAGGGCACCATCGCACCGGGTGAGACCACGATCTGCCAAGAAACCTGTCTTATCCACAGGTTGTTCCGTCGCGAACCCACAAGCCGGGGGCCTACGATGCCCGATCAGTCCCGCAGATTGATGCCACTCACCGCTTTCGTTGCGCAGGAGCACGACCACACGATGTCCGCACGCCCCCGGTTTGGCAACGAGTCCCGCAGCGACAGCCGGATCGAACAACTGCGCGTGCCGCCGCAGTCGGTGGAAGCCGAACAGGCCGTGCTCGGCGGCCTGATGCTGGCGCCGGATGCCTACGACCGCATCGCCGACCACCTGGTCGACGCCGACTTCTACCGCCGCGACCACCAGCTGATCTACCGCGCGATCCGCGAACTGGCGGAGAAGAACCGGCCCTACGACGCGGTGACGCTGGGCGAATGGTTCGAGTCGCAGGGCCTGGCCGAACAGGTTGCCGGCGGCGCCTACCTGGTTGAGCTGGCCAGCACCACGCCGTCGGCGGCCAACATCGCCGCCTACGCCGAGATCGTGCGCGACAAGGCGGTGCTGCGGCAGCTGATCGAGGTCGGCACCGGCATCGTCAACGACGGCTTCCAGCCCGACGGCCGCGAGAGCAGCGAGATCCTCGCCAGCGCCGAGCAGCAGGTGTTCGCGATCGCCGAGGCCGGCGCACGCGGGCGCAGCGACTTCGTGGCGATCAACAAGGCAATGGGCGAGGCCTTCGACGTCCTCCAGACCCGCTATGCCAACGGCGGCGGCATCACCGGCATGCCGACCGGCTACACCGAGTTCGACGAGATGACCGCGGGCCTGCAGCCCACCGACCTGCTGATCCTCGCCGCGCGCCCGGCGATGGGCAAGACCACCTTCGCGCTCAACATCGCCGAGTACGCCGCGATCAAGACAAAGAAGGCAGTGGCGGTGTTCTCGATGGAAATGTCGGCCAGCCAGCTTGCGCTGCGCCTGATCTCGTCCAACGGCCGCGTCAACGCCACCCGCCTGCGCACCGGCCAGCTCGAGGACGAGGACTGGAGCCGGGTGAGCAGCGCGATCCGGATGCTGAAGGAATCGAAGATCTTCATCGACGACACCCCCGCGCTGTCGCCGGAAGTGCTGCGCGCCAAGGCGCGGCGCCTCAAGCGCGAACACGACCTGGGCCTGATCGTCATCGACTACCTGCAGCTGATGGCCGTGCCGGGCAACAGCGAGAACCGCGCCACGGAAATCTCGGAGATCTCGCGTTCGCTCAAGGCGCTGGCCAAGGAACTCAACGTGCCGGTGATCGCGCTGTCGCAGCTCAACCGCTCGCTGGAAACGCGTACCGACAAGCGCCCGGTGATGGCCGACCTGCGCGAGTCCGGCGCCATCGAGCAGGATGCGGACGTGATCATCTTCATTTACCGCGACGAGTACTACAACAAGGAAAGTTCGCCGGACAAGGGACTGGCCGAGATCATCATCGGCAAGCAGCGAAACGGCCCGACCGGTTCGATCAAGCTCAAGTTCTTCGGCGAGTACACGCGCTTCGACAACCTCTCGCACGATTCGGTGGGGAGTTTTGAATGAGGCAGGCGCGAGGCGCCAGTGCGACCGTTCCCGGCGCCTGATCCCTGGAACCTGATCCGGCCATGTCCCGTCCCGTCACCGCCACCATTCACGCCGATGCCCTGCGACACAACCTGGCATCGGTGCGCACGCACGCGCCGTCGAGCCGGGTCATGGCGATGGTCAAGGCCGACGGCTACGGCCACGGGCTGGAAACCGTGGCGTCCGCCCTGCGCACGGCCGACGCATTCGGCGTGGCCGCGATCGCGGACGTGCGGCGTATCCGCGCGATCGGACTGGAACAGCCGGTTCTGGTCTTGTCGGGTTTCGATTCGCCCGAAGACCTCGAACAGCTGCGCGCGCTGCGCGCGGACAGCATCGTCCATCACCCGGCGCAGCTGGACATGCTGGAGCAGGCGGACGGCGAGCCGATCGGCTGCTGGCTGAAGGTCGATACCGGCATGCATCGCCTCGGATTCGCGCCCGCGCAGGTGCGCCAGGCGCATGCGCGGCTGTCGGCGGCGCGCGGCGCGGCCGGCGACATCGTGCTGATGAGCCACTTCGCGAGTTCCGACGAGTTCGAGGGCGCGTCGGCCAACAGCCGGCAGACGCGCGACCAGCTGCAGGTGTTCGCCGAAGCCACCGCCGGCCTGCCGGGGCCGCGGTCGCTGGCCAATTCGGCCGCGGTGCTGGGCTGGCCCGGTTCGCATGGGGACTGGGTCCGGCCGGGCGGGGCGCTGTACGGCATGTCGGTCGTGGCCGGGAAAACCGGCGCCGACTTCGGCCTGCGGCCGGCGATGACCTTCGCCACCCGACTGCTCGCGGTCAATCGCATCCGCCGCGGCGAGCGCGTCGGCTATTCGGCGACCTGGGAAACGCCGGAGGACATGGCCATCGGCGTCGCCGCGGTCGGCTACGGCGACGGCTATCCGCGCCTGGCGCCGGCAGGCACGCCGGTGCTGGTGAACGGCGCGCCGGCGCAGGTGGTCGGGCGCGTATCGATGGACCTTGTGACCATCGACCTGCGCGGCCACCCCGATGCGCGTGCGGGCGATCCGGTGCTGCTGTGGGGCGAAGGACTGCCGGTCGAACGGGTGGCCGCCGCCGCCGGCACCATCGGCTACGACCTGACCTGTTCGATCACCCGGCGCGTGGATTTCCTCCAGGGCTGAGCCGCGCGGCCGAAGCGGCGCGCAGCGCAAATTGACGCTGCCGATGGCCGCGTGATTCACTCGACCGATTCTTCGGGAGGTCCGGATGGCCAACAGCAAGCCGCGCGCACGCTTGCGCCGCGAACCGATGTCGCGCGTGGATACCGCGTGGTTGCGCATGGAGCGGCCGACCAACCCGATGATGATCACCGGCGTGCTGATGTTCGCCGAACCGATGTCGCTCGACCGGCTCAAGCGCGTGGTCGCGAAACGCTTCCTGGCCTATTCGCGCTTCCGGCAGAAGGCCGTCGATAGTCCCACCGGCGCGGTCTGGCAGGACGACGCCCACTTCGACATCGACTGGCACGTGCAGCTCGCCGCGCTGCCGGGCCGCGGCGACGGGCGCCGCCCGGCGCGGGAGGGCGCGGAGAAGCGCGCGCTCGAGCGATTCGTCAGCCAGCTCTCGTCCAGCCCGCTCGACAAGCACCGCCCGCTCTGGCAGTTCCACCTTGTCGAGCGTTACCAGGGCGGCTCGGCGCTGGTCGCGCGCCTGCATCACAGCTATGCCGATGGCATCGCGCTGGTGCAGGTGCTGCTGTCACTCACCGATACCGAGCGCAACGCCGGCAGGGGCAAGGATCTCGCCAAGGCCTGGCTCAAGCAGGACGGAGCGGACGTGGCACGCCGCGTCGGCGCGGTCGAGCGCTACGCGCGGCTGGGCGGCAGGGTCTTCGGCAAGGGCATGGAGATGATGCAGGACCCGACCCTGGCCGGCGTGCTGGCGAAGGAGGGCGGGGAAATCGCGCGCGAACTGGTGCATGCGCTCGCGCTGCCGGACGATCCGCCGTCGATGCTGCGCGGGCGCCTCGGCGTGAGCAAGCGCGTGGCCTGGGCCGACCCGATCGACCTGGAGGAAGTGAAGGCTGTCGGCCGTGCCTGCGACTGCACCGTCAACGACGTGCTGATGGCGGCCGCCGCCGGTGCGCTGCGCAGCTACATGATCGAGCGCGGCGACGACGTCGACGGCATGACCCTGCGCGCGACCGTGCCGGTGAACCTGCGGCCACTGGAGCACGCGCGCAAGCTCGGCAACCACTTCGGGCTGGTGTTCCTTGACCTGCCGGTGGGCGAGGGCAACCCGGTACGCCGGCTGGAGCGCGTCGCCGAGTGCATGAATAACTTGAAGAGTTCTCGGCAAGCCATTGTTGCATATGGACTTCTTGCCGCGCTCGGAATAGCGCCGCAGCCGCTGCAGGAGCTGGCCCTGGAGCTGTTCAGCCGCAAGGCGAGCGCGGTGGCGACCAACGTGCCGGGGCCGCAGCAGCCGCTGTACCTGGCCGGCTGCCGGCTGCGCGAGATGATGTTCTGGGTGCCGCAGACCGGCTCGATCGGCGTCGGCATCTCGATCATGAGCTACAACGGGCGCGTCCACTTCGGCCTGATCGCCGATGCGAGGCTGGTGCCCGATCCCGACGCGGTGATCCGCCGCTTCGGCACCGAGTTCGAAAAGCTCCTGTACCTCGCACTGATGGGCAACTGGGACCACGCGCTGGATCCGGCATCGGCCGAACTCCTGTCCGGTGGGGCCGGCAGCGTTAACGGCGCCTGATCGCCTGAACCCGAAAGCCCCATTCATCACCCCCCGGCCACGGCCGCCTGTTTAGCGTTTGCGTCCCGGGAACGACGCGAACCGCCGTGCCCGCCCCCACGCCAGAATCCCGAAAGAAAGTCTGAGGAGACGTCCCATGCGAACCGCCACCAACGCCACCATCGCCGCCGCGCTTGCCGGCAGCCTGCTGCTGGCAAGCTGCGCCACGTACACCGGCCAGACCAATGCCCCGGACGATCCCAACCGCACCGGCCGCGGCGCCCTGATCGGCGCTGCCATCGGCGCGGCCGCAGGCCTGCTCAGCGGCGACAGCGCGGTCGAGCGCCGCCAGCGCGCGCTGGTGGGTGCGGGCGTCGGTGGCCTGGCCGGTGGCGCCGTGGGCGCCTACCAGGACCGCCAGGAAGCCCAGCTGCGCCAGCAGATGGAAGGCACCGGCGTCGACGTCGTCCGCGAAGGCGACAACATCACCCTCAACATGCCGGGCAACGTGACTTTCGCCTTCGACAAGGCCGAGGTGCAGCCGCAGTTCTACCCGGTGCTCGACAACGTCGCCAACACGCTGCAGCAGTACAACCAGACCATCATCGAGGTCGCCGGCCACACCGACAGCGTCGGCACGGATGCCTACAACCAGCAGCTGTCGCAGCAGCGCGCCGAAGCGGTCGCCAACTACCTGGGTTCGCGCGGGGTCGTGCGTGACCGCATGATCACCGTCGGCGCCGGCGAGACCCATCCGGTCGCCAGCAACGACACCGAGGAAGGCCGCGCCGCCAACCGCCGCGTCGAGATCACCCTGGTGCCGGTGCGTTCGTAAGCGGACCGCCTGTTGCACATTGCAGGCAAAAAAAGGGCCACCCGGGAGGGTGGCCCTTTGCATTGGTGGAGGTGGCGGGAATCGAACCCGCGTCCGAAGGCACTCCATCCCCGGCACTACATGCTTAGCCCGCCGTTGGATCTCGTTCCCCGGCAGCACGGCGTGCAAAGCGCACCGGGGAACCAGCCTGTGAGTTCAACCACGGCAGACAGGCGGCCGCCGCGGCTGGTTCCCGTGATGATGACCCTACATCCACGAGCACGGGCACAAGTGGGTTCAGGGCTTACGCCTTAAGCGGCGAGAGCGTAGTTGTCGTCGTTGGCAACTATGAGTTTGCCGCTGGATTTACGAGGAAAGCTGCCCCCTCGGCATGCGCCAGGCGATTTCGCGACCCCCGTCGAAGCCAGTGCACCCCCGGGATGTCGTTCACGCTGACCACCGCAGTATAGGGGCGGCCATACCCCATGCAAGCGCCGGGTCGCGGGATGGACGGCAGGCGTTCACGCCCGCTGTGGCGCGTGTCCGGGCTATGCTCGGGGCGATGGGATTCCTGTACGGGGCGAAGAAGCTGGATCTGCCGGGCGCGCCGCCTCGGGTGCCGCTGCGCGGCTACGTGCTCGCGCTGCTGGCGCTGGTGGCCTCGCTGCTGCTGGTGCTGGCGTACTGGCACAACGCCGAGCAGCGCGAGATGAAGACGGTCCAGGCCGAGTTCACGGCCGAAACCGACGCCATCGCCGAGCTGCTGCGGCAGCGCCTGGCGTACTTCGAACTGGTGGCGCGGGGCGGCGTGTCGCTGTTCGCCACGGTCGACCGGCCCAGTGCCGGGCAGTGGCAGGGCTACGTGGACGGGCTCAACATCGCCGCGCGCTACCCGGACATGCTTGGACTCGGGTTCGCGCCGTACATGGACCGGACCGAGCTGCAGGACCTGCAGCTGGACATGCGCGACGCCGGCCAGGGCTTCTACGTCGTGCGGCCCGGGGGCGTGCGCGGCCGCTACGGCCCGATCCTCTACCTGGAGCCGCGCACCGCGGCGAACCGCGAAGCGATCGGCTACGACATGCTCACCGATCCGGCGCGGCAGGCCGCGATGATCGCCGCGCGCGATACCGGCACCATGCGCATCAGCGGCCCCGTCCGGCTGCTGCAGGACGGGAGCGGGCAGGGCACGGGCGTGGTCCTGTATGCACCGATCTACCGCTTCGGCACGCCGGGCACGATGCAGGCGCGGCGCGCGGCGCTGCAGGGCTGGATCCATGCACCGCTGGACGTGCACAAGTTCGTCGACATCGCGCTGCGTACCACCCAGCGGCACACGGCGCTGACCATCCGCGACCGCGGCGCCGACGGCAATGCGGCGCCGCTGTACGCCGACCACGAGGAGCTCGCCGGCGCCGATGGCGACAGCCGCCTGGACCGGACCATGGCGCTGGATCTGTACGGGCGCACCTGGGAGCTGGAGTTCCGCTCGGATGCGCGTGCATCGCTGGCGGCTCGCGCGCCGGAGCTGCGCACCACGCTCGGCACCGGCGTGCTGGCATCGCTGCTGCTGTTCGGCATCGCGCTGGTGCTGGCGCGGACCGAGGCGCTGACCGAGCGCAAGGCCGAGCTGCTCGCCGATTCCTACCAGCGCAGCGAGCTGCGCTTCCGCAACGCGATGCGGTTCTCGGCCATCGGCCAGGCGCTGCTCGACCGCAGCGGCGTGATCGTCGACGCCAACCCGGCGCTGGCGGCGATCTTCGATACAACGACCGACGAGCTGGCCGGTTCGAGGTTCGGTTCCCACTTCATCGATGCGCACGACCAGGCCCGGAATACCCGCGAGTTCGCGGCGGTGGCCGAGGGCGTGTTCCGCACCACGCGGCAGTGGCGCTCGGCCGCCGGCGAGCTGCGCCATGCCCAGCTCACCTATGCGCCGGTGCCCGGCGAGATCGGCCAGGACGTGGCGAGCCTGGTGCAGGTCGAGGACATCACCGAGCGCGTGCTCGCGCACGCCAGGGAGCAGGCGCTGAACCGCACGCTCGAAGCCCGCGTCGCCCTGCGCACGCGCGAGCTCACCCACGCCAACCAGGAGCTGGAGTCGTTCGCGTACAGCGTCTCGCACGACCTGCGGGCGCCGCTGCGCACGATCGAGGGCTTCAGCCGGCTGCTGGGCGAACGCTACGCGGACCGGGTGGACGAGACCGGGCGCGACTACCTGGCGCGCGTGCGCGCCGCGGCGGGCCGCATGGACGACCTGATCGACGCGCTGCTGAAGATGTCGCGTGTCAGCCGGGGCCCGCTGAAGCTGGAGCCGCTGGACCTGGTGCCGATCGCCCGCGACGTGGTGGCCGAGCTGCGCGCCGGCCAGCCGGAGCGCACGGTGGAGGTCGACATCGAACCGGGCCTGCACGCGGTCGGCGACGCGGCGCTGGTGCGCAACCTGCTGCAGAACCTGATAGGCAACGCATGGAAGTTCACCGCCGACACCGACGGCGCGCGCATCGTCGTCGGCAGGGAGGCGGACGCGGACGGACTGGCCGCGTTCTTCGTCCGCGACAACGGTGCGGGCTTCTCGCAGGAATACGTCGGCAAGCTGTTCCGGCCGTTCCAGCGGCTGCACAACCCGGAGGAGTTCGAAGGCAACGGCATCGGCCTGGCATCGGTCAAGCGCATCGTCGAACGGCACGGCGGCACGGTCAGCGCCGAGGGCCAGCCGGGCGGTGGCGCTACGTTCCGGTTCACGCTGCCGCGCGAGGCGCCGGCGGCGTAGGGACGCGAAAACCGGGGGGCTCCCGTGGGAAATTCCTGTAGGAGCGGCTTCAGCCGCGAGCTTTCGATCTGCGGGCCATGAAACAAAAAGCTCGCGGCTGAAGCCGCTCCTACCGGCATCGTGGGGACCAGGTGCTTCCTCAGGCGTCCTTGTTGTGCTGGCGCATCACGCGCTGCTTCTCGCGGGCCCAGTCGCGATCCTTGCTGGCCGCGCGCTTGTCGTGCGCCTGCTTGCCCTTGGCCAGCGCCAGTTCGGCCTTGACCTTGTTGCCCTTCCAGTACAGCGCGGTGGGAATGAGGGTGTAGCCGTCGCGCTCGACGCGGCCGACGAGGGTGTCGATCTCGCGGCGATGCAGCAGCAGCTTGCGGGTGCGGCGATCGTCGGCGACGACATGGGTGGAGGCCGAGATCAGGGGCGTGATCTGGGCGCCGAACAGGAACAGTTCGCCGCCGCGGATCACCGCGTAGCTTTCGGTGATGTTGGCGCGGCCGGCGCGGATCGACTTCAGCTCCCAGCCCTGGAGGGCCAGGCCGGCCTCGAAGCGCTCTTCCAGGTGGTATTCATGGCGCGCGCGCTTGTTCAGCGCGACGGTGCCGCCGCCCTTTGCCTTATCCTTGTCGCCATTCTTCTTGCCCATGGCGGCATTGTCGCAGTTTGCCGCGTGCCGTGGCGCTGCCCGAGGCCGCGAACCAACGCCCGAACCGGACCCGAATGCCGACCATTCAGCGCAGCGCCCTCGTCGAACATTCCGCCGCGCGGATGTTCGCCCTGGTCAACGACATCGCCGCCTATCCGCGCCGCTTCGACTGGTGCGAGGCGGCACAGGTGCTCGAATCCGACGAGGGCCGCGTGGTCGCGCGCCTGGACCTGGGCTTCGGCGCGCTGCGCACCTGGTTCACGACGGAGAACACGCTGACGCCGCCGCACCACATCGCGATGGCGCTGCGCGCAGGGCCGTTCAAGCGGCTGGACGGGCGCTGGGAATTCCACGCGCTGGACGAGTCGGCCTGCAAGGTGACGCTGACGCTGGATTTCGAGCCGCAGAGCCGGCTGCTGGCGCCGGCCATGACGCTCGGCTTCCAGGGGCTGGCCGACCGCATGGTCGACGACTTCGTGCGCGTGGCCGACCGCGGGGGCGAGTGATGCCGTCCTCGCTGCGCGTGCAGGTCGTGCAGGGCTGGCCGCGGCGCTTCGAGGAGGTCGTGCTGGAACTGCCGGCCGGCGCGACGCTGGGCGATGCCGTGGCGGCCAGCGGGCTGGAAACGGGTGGAATCAGCGGCTACGCGATCCACGGCGAGCGCGCGATTGCCGCGACGCCGCTGCGCGACGGCGACCGCGTCGAACTGCTGCGGCCGCTGCAGGTGGATCCGAAGGATGCGCGGCGACGGCGGGCCGCTGCACAAAAGGACTGAGGAAAACGCGCGCCCGGCGCGAAACACGCCGACGCGAAACACCTTGGCCGCAACCGGCGCCGGAGACGTGGCTCAGCGGCCGCCCTTCTTCTTGTCCTTGGCCAGGTTGGGACCGAACGACTTGCGCAGGTCCTTGGCCAGCTGCTCGTCCTGCTCGGGGAAATAATCGCCATCCCAGCGCACGAGGTTGTCGTTTTCGAAATGCAGGACCAGGTTCTTGCGCTCGACCGGGCCGGTGCGGCCGGTGCGCTGCGTGCTGGTGTAGTCCCAGCGCTGGTTGTGGAACGGATCGGCGATCGAGGGCGACCCGAGCAATCCGATGACCTGCTGCTTGCTCATGCCGGCCTGCAGCTGGTCGACCGCGGACTTGTCGAGCAGGTTGCCCTGGTAGATCGGCTGCCGATAGATGATGCCGCAACCGGAAACCATGAGGGCGACGACGGCGAGGACAAGGAATTTGCGCATGGGGAACCGCGGGTTGGAGACCGCGCCGATGATACACTCCAGACTCCCGCCGCGGTGGCCTGCGGGCCCGGTATCGCGGTGGCTTCACGGCAATGCGGCGGCGGGGATCCAGGGCGTTCCGGCACGCGGCGATGCACGCCGGGCGACCGCTTCGTACCGCGTCACCGGCATCCGGGCGATGGCGCGGGCGACCAGGCCATAAACCGCCAGTAAACGGAGGCGCCATGGAATCGCAGGATTTGCGCAAGGCCGGGCTGAAGGTGACGCATCCGCGGATGCGCATCCTGCAGTTGCTGGAGCAGAAGAGCGCGCAGCATCACATGACGGCCGAGGACATCTACCGCCAGCTGCTCGAGGGCGGCGACGAGATCGGGCTGGCCACCGTCTACCGCGTGCTGACCCAGTTCGAGGCAGCCGGGCTGGTGCTCAAGCACAACTTCGAGGGCGGCACGGCGGTGTACGAGATCGACCGCGGCGGCCACCACGACCACATGGTCGACGTCGACACCGGCCGGATCATCGAGTTCGAAAGCGCCGAAATCGAAAGGCTGCAGCAGCAGATCGCCGAGCAGCACGGATACCACCTCGAGGAGCACTCGCTGGTGCTGTACGTGCGGAAGAAGAGGAGCTAGGCGCGGGGCGCCGGGGAAAGGCCGGGAGCAGGCGGCGTTGACGCCATTCCTGCTGGCGCCATTCCCGATGCCTGGCCCCTAGCTTCCGGCTTCCGCGCCTTCCAGCAGCCGCTTCGCGGCGGCGCGAGCTTCGGTGCTGACTTCCACGCCGCCGAGCATGCGTGCCAGTTCCTCCTGGCGCTCGCCGGCATCCAGCAACTGGACCGCGCTGCGCGTCACCCCCGCGTCCTGCGCCTTGCTGACCCGGTAGTGGCGATGGCCCTGCGCCGCGACCTGCGGCAGGTGGGTCACGCACAGGACCTGGCGGGTGGCGCCCAGCGCGCGCAGTTTCTGGCCGACGATCTCGGCGGTGGCGCCGCCGATGCCGGAGTCGACCTCGTCGAACACCATCGTCGGCACCGCGTCGTGGCCGAGCGCGGCGACCTCGATCGCCAACGAGATGCGCGACAGCTCGCCGCCCGAGGCCACCTTGCGCAGCGGTCGCGGCGGCTGGCCGGCGTTGGCGGACACGAGGAACTCGACGCGCTCGCCGCCCTGCGGGTCGGGGCGGTCGCCTTCGACCGGCTCGATGGCCACCTCGAACCGCCCGCCGCCCATGCCCAGTTCGGCGATCAGCGCGGTGGTGGCCTTCGACAGCGCCTTGCCGGCCTTCGCGCGGGCCTTGCCCAGCGCGTCCGCGGCCGTGCGCCATGCGGCGGCGGCGGCGGTGATTTCGCCGTCCAGCGCCTCCAGGCGCACGGCGGCGTTGCGTAGCGCGTCGAGTTCGGCCGCCAGTGCGTCGCGCTGCGCGGCCAGTCCGTCCGGGCTGACGCGGTGCTTGCGCGAAAGCTCGTGCAGGCGGGCGATGCGGCGTTCGAGTTCGTCGAACTGCGCCGGGTCGACGTCGAGGTCGGCGCGGATGCGTTCGAGCAGCACGCCGGCCTCGTCGATCTGGATGGCGGCGGCATCGAGCATCGCGTCCACCTCGGCCAGCCGCGGCTCGTGTTCCTGCACGCCGGCCAGCGTGCCCTGCAACTGCCGGAGCTGGCGCGGCACGGCGGCGTGGACATCGCCGTCGAGCTGGGCCAGGGCGGCGTCGCAGGCGGCGATCAGGGCGGACGAATGGGCCTGGCGGCGGTGGGCGGCGTCGAGGTCGGCGATCGCGGCCGGGTCGATCGGTTCGCGGTCCAGCTCGGCCAGCTGGTGCTCCAGCCATTCGCCGCGCTCGGCCACGTCGCCCGGACGGCCCTCGCGGGCCCGTGCGAGGGCATCGCGCTCGCGCAGCAGGGCGTTCCAGTGCGCGGCGGCGGCGGCGACCGCCTCCAGCCGCGCGCCGTGGCCGCCGAAGGCGTCGAGCAGGGCAAGCTGGCTGGCGCGCGAGAGCAGCGCCTGGTGTTCGTGCTGGCCGTGGATTTCCACCAGCAGCCCGGCCAGCGTGGCCAGCTGCGACAGCGGGGCGGGACGGCCGTTGATCCATGCGCGCGAACCGCCGTCGGCGCGCAGCGTGCGGCGCAGCTGGCAGGCGTCGCCGTCGTCGAGTTCCTGCTCGAGCAGCCACTGGCGGGCCGCGTCGGAGGCGGCCAGGTCGAATTCGGCGTGCAGCTCCGCGCGCTCGGCGCCGTGGCGGACCATGCCGCTGTCGGCGCGCTGCCCGGACAGGAAGCCCAGCGCATCGACCAGCAGCGACTTGCCGGCACCGGTTTCGCCGGAAATGACGGTCAGGCCGGCGTCGAACTCGAGTTCGGCCGCGGTGACGACGGCGAAATCACGGATGGCGAGGTGGGTGAGCATGCGCGCGGATTGTGCAGGCGGGTGGGGTGGATGGCCAAGGGGCAAACGGCCGCCGGCGCATGGAAAACCGCCGTCGTCTCGCCGGATGCGACCGCCGGCGGGCGTGGCGGCGTTCATTGGCGTGGCTTGCGCCGGCCCTCGGCCGGGCTTATATCCAAGGCCATGGCAAACAGGATCGACCAGCACGAAGCCCTCGACCCGCGCACGCGGCAGCTGCTGCGCACGCTGATCGCGCGCTACATCCGCGACGGCCAGCCGGTGGGTTCGCAGACCCTGGCGCGCCACGCCGGGCTGGACGTGAGCTCGGCGACCATCCGCAACATCCTCGCCGACCTCGAGGAAAGCGGCCTGCTGGCCGCGCCGCACACCTCGGCCGGGCGCGTGCCCACCGCGCGCGGGCTGCGGGTATTCGTCGACAGCCTGATCGAGTGGCGCTCGCCCGGCGAGCGCCAGATCCAGCTGATCCAGGACGGCCTGGCGGCCCACGCCTCGACCCAGGAGGTCCTGCGCGAGGCCTCCTCGCGGCTGTCGGACATCTCGCATTTCGTCGGCCTGGTGACGGTGCCGCGGCGTGACCGCTTCGCCTTCCGCCATATCGACTTCGTGCGCCTGGACGAGCGCCGGGTGCTGGCGATCCTGGTGTTCACCGACGGCGAGGTCCAGAACCGCGCGGTGGAGGTGTCGCGGCCGCTGTCGGCCAGCGAACTGGAGTGGATTGCCAACTACCTCAACCAGAACTACGCCGGCCTCGGCCTGGAGGAGATCCGCGAGCGGCTGGTGGCCGAGCTCGACGATGAGCGCCGCGAGGTGGACAAGCGCATGGCGGCCACCGTGGCGCTGGCGCAGGCCACGCTGCAGATCGACGATGGCGAGGACGTGCTGGTCAGCGGCCAGACCAAGCTGATGGGGGGCGCCCAGGGGCTGGCCGACATCGAACGCCTGCGCGAACTGTTCGAGGCCTTCCAGCGCAAGAGCGAGCTGCTGCAGGTGCTGGAGGGCTGCCTGCGCGCCGACGGCGTGCGCCTGTTCATCGGCGAGGAGTCGGGGGTGACCTCGATGGAGCAGTGCAGCCTGATCGCAGCGCCGTACGCCAGCGGCGGACGGGTGCTGGGCGTGCTGGGCGTGATCGGGCCGACCCGCATGGATTACGACCGCGTCATCACCACGGTGCAGGCCACGGCCCAGGCGCTGTCGAGGACGATGGCCGACAGGGTGGGGTGAGCAGCCGGCCAATGCCCGGTCGGCGTTGGCTGCGGCGGCGAACATCCGGCCATGGACCCGCGTCACCGGGGGTTGGGTTTCCCGCCCCGGCCCCTACATCATCGCCAGTGCCGGCACCCGCAGGGGCCGCCGGGCGTCATTGACCCGAGAATCCATTCCGACCGGACGACCATGCACCCAGACCAAGACGAAGCCCCCCAGCAGGACGCAGGCATTGCCGAAGGCAGCGACGCGGCTTTCGAATCCGCCCACGAATCCGCCCAGCTGGTCGAACAGCTCCGGGGCGAGCTTGAACAGCTCCGTGCCCAGTCACTGATCGAGCGCGCCGAGCTGGAGAACCAGCGCAAGCGCCTCGAGCGCGATGTGCGCAACGCCTGCCGGTTCGCCAACAAGCAGCTGCTCGGCGACCTGCTGCCCGTGTTCGACAGCCTCGAGGCCGCCCTGGCCAACGCCCCCGACGCCGATCCCATGCGCGACGGCGTGGTGCTGATCCTGCGCGAACTGTCGCGGGTGGCCGAAAACAACGGTCTGGTCGAGATCGCCCCCGCGGCGGGCGAGACCTTCGACCCCGAGCACCACCAGGCCATGAGCGTGATCGAAGCCGAAGGGATCGCCCCGCACGCGGTCGCCCAGGTCTTCCAGAAGGGCTTCATGCTCCACGAGCACCTGCTGCGCCCGGCGCTGGTGGCCGTGGCCAAGGGCGACGACTGACCGGCGCCCCGTGGACGCCGGGCCCGGCGCTTGAACCGCCGCCCCGCGTCCCCAGATAGCGTTCATCGGTGGCCTGCGGGCCACCACGCAGACAACGATCCAGACAAGCAATTCCGAGAGGGAACCACACAATGGCAAAGATCATCGGCATCGACCTGGGCACGACCAACTCGTGCGTGGCGATCATGGATGGCGGCAAGACCAAGGTCATCGAGAACAGCGAGGGCGACCGCACCACGCCGTCGATCGTCGCCTACACCAAGGACGGCGAAGTGCTGGTCGGCGCGTCCGCCAAGCGCCAGGCCGTCACCAATTCCAAGAACACCTTCTACGCGGTCAAGCGCCTGATCGGCCGCAAGTTCACCGATGCCGAGGTCCAGAAGGACCTTGACCTGGTGCCGTACTCGATCATCGAGCACGACAACGGCGACGCCTGGGTCGCGACCAGCGACGGGAAGAAGCTCTCCGCGCAGGAGGTCTCCGCGCGCATTCTGGAGAAGATGAAGAAGACCGCCGAGGATTACCTGGGCGAGAAGGTCACCGAAGCGGTGATCACCGTCCCGGCCTACTTCAACGACTCCCAGCGCCAGGCGACCAAGGACGCCGGCAAGATCGCCGGCCTGGACGTCAAGCGCATCATCAACGAGCCGACCGCGGCCGCGCTGGCCTACGGCCTGGACAAGGCCGGCGGTGACCGCAAGATCGCCGTGTACGACCTGGGCGGCGGCACCTTCGACGTGTCGATCATCGAGATCGCCGAGGTCGACGGCGAGAAGCAGTTCGAGGTGCTGGCCACCAACGGCGACACCTTCCTGGGCGGCGAGGACTTCGACAAGCGCGTCATCGACTACCTGGTCGAGGAGTTCCAGAAGGACTCCGGCCTGGACCTGCGCAAGGACCCGCTGGCCCTGCAGCGCCTGAAGGACGCGGCCGAACGCGCGAAGATCGAGCTGTCCAGCGCGCAGCAGACCGAGGTCAACCTGCCGTACGTCACGGCCGACGCCTCCGGTCCCAAGCACCTGAACATCAAGCTGACCCGGGCCAAGCTCGAGGCGCTGGTCGAGGACCTGGTCAAGAAGACCATCGAGCCCTGCCGCACCGCGCTCAACGACGCCGGCCTGCGCGCCAGCGACGTCAACGAGGTGATCCTGGTCGGCGGCCAGACCCGCATGCCGAAGGTGCAGCAGGCGGTGGCCGAGTTCTTCGGCAAGGAGCCGCGCAAGGACGTCAACCCCGACGAAGCCGTTGCCATCGGCGCTGCGGTGCAGGGCGGCGTGCTGGCCGGTGACGTCAAGGACGTGCTGCTGCTCGACGTGACCCCGCTGAGCCTGGGCATCGAGACCCTGGGCGGCGTGTTCACCAAGATCATCGAGAAGAACACCACCATCCCGACCAAGGCCTCGCAGACCTTCAGTACCGCCGAGGACAACCAGTCCGCGGTGACGGTGCACGTGCTGCAGGGCGAGCGCGAGCAGGCCCGCTACAACAAGTCGCTGGCCAAGTTCGACCTCACCGGCATCGAGGCCGCGCCGCGCGGCATGCCGCAGGTGGAGGTGTCGTTCGACATCGACGCCAACGGCATCGTCCACGTGACCGCCAAGGACAAGAAGACCGGCAAGGAGCAGAAGGTCGAGATCAAGGCCGGCTCGGGGCTGTCGGACGAGGAGATCCAGCGCATGGTCAGCGATGCCGAAACGCATCGCGAGGAAGACCAGAAGTTCCAGGAGCTGGTCACCGCCCGCAACCAGGCCGACGCCCTGATCCACGGCGCCCGCAGCGCGATCAAGGACAACGGCGACAAGGTGCCCGGTGACGTGATCGGCAAGGTCGAATCGGCCATCGCCGAGCTCGAGACCGCGATGAAGGGCGACGACAAGGCCCAGATCGAGGCCAAGTCCAAGCCGCTGGAGGAAGCCGCGCAGGCGCTGTTCGCCGCGGCGGCCGCCGCCCAGCAGCCTTCGGGCGATGCGAGCCAGCCCGAAGGCAACGCAGGTGACGCGCCGAAGGGCGACGACGTGGTCGACGCCGAGTTCACCGAAGTCAAGGACGACGAGCAGAAGTAGTCGTCATCCGCCGGCGTGCTGCGCCGGCGGAGCAGCTGCCCGCGCTTGGCCGGCCACTCCCGGTTGACGCGGGCGGTTTCATGAAGGGAACGTGCGATCCATGAGCAAACGCGACTACTACGAAGTCCTGGGCGTGGCCCGCGACGCCAGCGGCGACGAGCTGAAGAAGGCCTATCGCCGCTGCGCGATGAAGTACCACCCGGACCGCAACCCGGGCGACAGCTCCGCGCTGGAATCGTTCAAGGAGTGCAAGGAGGCGTACGAGGTGCTGTCGGATGCCGGCAAGCGCCGCATGTACGACCAGCACGGGCACGCCGCGTTCGAGCACGGCATGGGCGGCGGTGGCGCCGGCCCCGGCCCCGGCGGCTACGCCGACATGGGCGACATCTTCGGCGACATCTTCGGCAACATCTTCGGCGGTGGCGGCGCACGCGGTCCGCGCCGCGGTGCCGACGTCGGCTACGTGATGGAGCTGGATCTCGAGGAAGCCGTTGCCGGCATCGAGCGCCGTATCGAGATCCCCACCCTGGCCGGGTGCGAGCCGTGCAAGGGCACCGGCTCGGAGGACGGCAAGCTGGACACCTGCGAGACCTGCGGCGGCCGCGGCCAGGTACGCTTCCAGCGCGGCATCTTCTCGATGCAGCAGCCGTGCCCGCAGTGCCACGGCCGCGGCCAGACCTTCGCCAACCCGTGCCCGGCCTGCCGCGGCGCCGGGCGCGTGGAGGAAGAAAAGGTCCTGTCGGTGAAGATCCCCGCGGGCGTCGACAACGGCGACCGCATCCGCCTGTCGGGCGAGGGCGAGGCCGGCCCGCCGGGTTCGCCGCCGGGCGACCTGTACGTGGAAGTCCGCGTGCGCCCGCACCCGATCTTCGAGCGCGACGGCGACGACCTGCACTGCGAGGTGCCGATCCGCATTTCCCAGGCCGCGCTGGGCGACACCGTCCGCGTGCCGACGCTCAACGGCGAGGCCGAGATCCGCATCCCCGCCGAAACCCAGACCGGCAAGGTCTTCCGCCTGCGCGACAAGGGCGTCAAGTCCGTGCGCAGTCGCAGCACTGGCGACCTCTACTGCAAGGCGGTCGTCGAAACCCCGGTCAACCTGACCGCCGAGCAGCGCGAGCTGCTGGAAAAATTCGAAACCACCTTCGTGGGCGACGGCGCCCGCCGCCACTCGCCCAAGTCCAGCACCTTCTTCGACGGTGTGAAGGGCTTCTGGGACCGGATGGTGTCCTAACCGGCGGCAGCCCGGGATCATCCGGTGATCCCTCGCGGGTCGCCGGCGGATACCCGGCGCGGCCGGCTTGAGCCCGGGTGGTGGGCGCGGGCAGGCTCGACGGGTGCCACGCAGGCACGCCCGAACCGGAGAAGACCCCCATGTCCGTCCAGACCCGCCTCCACGCCCTGATCCTCGTCCTCGCCGCTGCCCTCGGCGGCGTTGCCCACGCAGCCCATCCGGCCGATACCGGCCGCGAGTTCAGCGCCGCCGAATACGCAGCGTTCAACGCCGCGCTCGCAAACGACGCCGAAGCCGGCACGCCGCCGCTGATGTTGCGCGGCTACGTTCCGCTTTACCCGGTGTCGCGGGTGCTGGCAGGCATGACCGGCGTGTGCGTCCTGGAGTTCACCATCGACGCCACCGGCAAGGCGGTGGACGTCGCCCGGGTGCGGCAGGACGACGAAAAGATGTGCGACCACGCCGTGCTGTCGCTGCGGCACTGGGAATTCCAGCCGGCCATGCGCGACGGCAACCCGCAGCGGACGCGCCACCGGGTGCCGATCACGTACTCGTTCGAATAACCACGCGCGACCCGCGGCTGACCGCGCCTGCGTCCGCCGCGGGTTCCGGGCCCGGCGATGGCTTGTGGCCGGACCGGTCCCCGATTAGCCTCCCTGCATGGGCGAACCCACCCGACTGCTGATCCACGGTGCCACCGGCCGCATGGGCCGTGCACTGCTGCGCCTGTGCGCGGAACGCGACGACTGCCGCGTCGTCGGCGCGGTCTCGTCGCGTTCGCCGGCGCAGCGGGTGGTGGACGGCATTCCGCACTTCTCGGCAGCCGAGCTTGGCGGTGCGCCCGGGTTCGACGTGGCGATCGATTTCAGCCTGCCGGGCGGCTTCGACGCGATCCTCGCCGCCTGCCTGGCGCGCGACAGCGCGCTCGTGTCCGGCACTACCGGGCTGTCCGAGGCCCAGCAGGCCGCCCTGCGACAGGCCGGTGAGCGCATCGGTGTGCTGTGGGCGGCCAATTTCAGCCTCGGCGTGGCCCTGCTCGAAGAACTGGTGGAGCGCGCGGCCGCGGCCCTGCACGGCTGGGATTGCGACATCGTCGAGATGCACCACACGCGCAAGCTCGACGCTCCCTCGGGCACCGCGCTGGCGCTCGGCGCTGCGGCGCAGCGGGAGGGCGCCGAACCGCGCTACAGCAGCGTGCGCGCCGGCGACATCGTCGGCGAGCACCTGGTCCAGTTCGCCACCGCCGGCGAGCGCATCGAGCTGGTGCATCGCGCCGGCAACCGTGACATCTTCGCCCGCGGCGCGCTGCATGCCGCGCTGGCGCTGGCCCGGCGCGGAGCCGGCGCCTATCGGCTTCGCGACATGCTCGCCTGAGGCACGCCGCTCAGCGGAACGGGCCGATTCCCCCCGCGATGAGCCCGAAGCAGGCCGCCACCAGCAGCAGGGCCAGTGCGCCCAGCAGGCCGAACCCCACAAACATCCCGAGCGCCGTGCGCGTGCGCCCGCGCGACGCCAGCCACAGCCCCAGCACCAGCGCGACCACCCATGGCAGCAGCAGGGGAATGAGGAACATCGACGTGGCATATGCCAGCTTCGGTACAGCGATCTCTATCGCCGCCTGCAGGATCGACGCGAGGATCCAGCCACCCGCCAGGGAGGCGAAGAACAGGCCGATACCCGTGCCCAGCGAGCCACGGGGATCGCGCCCGGAGCGGTCGGGCAGGGGCGGGGGCTGCGTCGACCTCGGCGGTGAATAGGGCGTCTGTTCGTCGCTCATGCGCTTGCCTCCACGGCATTGCCGGCATCGACGCGGGCGCGCAGTTGTTCCAGCTTCCCGCGCAGGTCGTCCCGGTAGAACAGGTTGAAGGTGTCGAAGGGCACGATGGTGCCGTCCGGCTGCGCGATGTGCACGCAGCTCTTCTTCACCGAACGCAGGTCGAAGCCCTCCGCATCGATGAAGGCCATGATCAGCACCCGGAACACGTTGCGATAGCCAAGGCCCTCCGGCGCCTGTACCTGCGGCAGGCAGCACAGCAGGTCGGACAGCGAGCAGGCCTGCGACTGCGGCGAATGGTTTGTCGCGAACAGCTTGAACACCGCGTCGCGCAGGCCGTCGTCCTTCTCCAGCACGATCGAGTTGCGGCCGCCCTCGATCAGCACCTCCGGCGGCACCAGTCCGGTCAGCGGCACGAAGCGCTCGCCGAGCTTGAGCGCATATGCCATCGCCAGGCTGTCGGGATGGCAGGGCACCGGGATCAGGTCCTCGGGCCGGAACAGGTCGCTCTGGTCGAGGATGCGGCGGCGCACCTCGGTGAGGGTAAGGCGGTCGCGCGACGGATCGTAGTTCTCGGTGCGCCCGGCGTTCTGGATCGGCTGGAAGGTTACGCCGCGCACGCAGGGCTGGGCGCGCGCGAAGTCGATGATCTCGCCCAGTTCGCCGTCGTTGAGACCCTTCTTGACCGTGACCACGAGCGTCGTCGAGACGTCGTGGCGGTTGAGCGCCTCCAGCGCGCGCAGCCGGATGTCGCGCAGTTTCGCCCCGCGCAGCACCTGGTGGACCTCGTCGCGCAGCGAGTCGAACTGCAGGTACAGCTCGAAACCGGGCATGTAGTCGGCCAGGCGGGCGGCGAAATCGGGCTCTTTCGCGATCCGCAGTCCGTTGGTGTTGACCATCAGGTGCCTGATCGGGCGCGCCTTGGCGGCGTCGAGGATGGCGAAGAAGTCCGGATGCAGGGTCGGCTCGCCGCCGGAGATCTGCACGACGTCCGGCTCGCCCTCGTTGGCCACCACCGCGTCGAGCATGCGCTCGATCGTGGCCATGTCGCGGAAGCCGGGCCGGTGCGGCCCGGAGTCGGCGTAGCAGATCGGGCAGCGCAGGTTGCAGTGGTCGGTGACCTCGATCAGGGTCAGGCAGCTGTGCTGCATGTGCTCCGGGCACAGGCCGCAATCGTAGGGGCATCCCCACCGGCGCTCGGTGTTGAAGCGCCGGGGCAGCTCCGGCGGCTTGATGAAGCGCTCGCGGCACAGGCGGTAGTAGTCGACATCATCGGCGAGCAGCACGCGCTGGCGGCCGTGCTGCGGGCACCACTTGTCCATGTACACGCAGCCGTCCTTGAACAGGATGCTGCCTTCGACCCGGCGCAGGCAGGTCGAACACACCGAGACGGCGCTGTCGTAGAACAGGTACGGCCTTACTTTCGCGTCCATGCCAATGTCCGTGCGATCCGCGGGAGGTCGCGTCGATAGTAGAGCAGGCCGGCGATGCACAGCAGTTGCAGGCCGGAGAACAACCCGAGGTAATGCAGCGGCATGGGCCGGATCCACTCGACCAGCAGCCGGTAAGCCAGGTAGCCGGCGAGGAACACGCGGAAGCGGTCGCCTTCGCGCTCGAATCGCGCCCACCGTGCCGCGATCCAGCCGCCCCACGCGAGCAGGAAGATGATCTCGTACAGCTGGGTCGGGTGTCGCGGCACGCCGTCGCCGAAATCCACGCCCCAGGGCAGGGACGTCGGGTTGCCATAGGTGTGGTCGTCGAGCCCCGAGAGGAAACAGCCGATGCGGCCGATGCACATCCCGGCCACCAGCGGCAGCACGAAGGCGTCGCCGGTGGATCCGCGCACGCCGTCCAGGCGCTTGGCCAGTTCGACGCCGCACAGGCCGCCCAGCAGCGCGCCGATGATGGACTTGCCCTCGAGCAGGTGGCGCCAGTCCGGGAACCCGGCGAAGGCCCAGGCCGGGTCGTAGAGCCAGTACGACAGCTTGCTGCCCAGGGCGGCGCCGATGATCGCCCCGGCCCCGACCGCGATCGCGTGCTCGCGCGAAGCGAGCGCGGGCACGGCCCGCCGCCGTCGCTCGCGCAGGTACAGGCGGAACCCCACGGAGTAGGCCGCGACCTCGAGCACGGTGTGGATCCAGTACGGCGCCAGCATCATCCCGGCAGTGTAGAGGGGCCTGCGGCGCTGGCGCAGCGGGGCCGGCGCCGGTATCATTCCCGCTCGCCTGATTCCTCTCGCCTCCGGCCGGCCGAGCGCCGCGTCGGCGGTTTTTTGCAACCCGACGTAGGCGATCCCCCCGTGACAGACTCCGCAATCCTCGTCCTCGAAGACGGCACCGTGTTCGAGGGCATTTCCGTGGGCGCGCCCGGCCTTTCCGTCGGCGAGGTGGTGTTCAACACCGCCATGACCGGCTACCAGGAAATCCTCACCGACCCGTCCTACGCGCGCCAGATCGTGACCCTGACCTATCCGCACGTGGGCAACACCGGCTGCACCGCGCAGGACGACGAGGCAGGGCAGGCCTGGGCCGCCGGCCTTGTCGTGCGCGACGTGCCGCGCCGGCCCGCGAGCTGGCGCAGCGAAGGTTCCTTGCCCGACTGGCTGCGCGCGCGCGGCATCGTCGCCATCGCCGGCATCGACACCCGCAAGCTGACCCGGCTGCTGCGCGACCGCGGCGCGCAGAACGGCGCGCTGATGGCCGGCGACATCGACGCCGACAAGGCGATCGAGGCCGCGCGCAAGTTCCCGGGCCTTGGCGGCATGGACCTGGCGAAGGAAGTCAGCACCCGCGAGCACTACGCCTGGCGCGACGGCCAGCTCGACCTCGACAGCGGCGAGTTCACGCGAGTCGACTCCAGGTACCGCGTCGTCGCCTACGATTTCGGCGTCAAGCGCAACATCCTGCGCATGCTCGCCGAGCGCGGCTGCGACGTCACCGTCGTCCCGGCGCAGACCCCGGCGGCGGACGTGCTGGCGATGCAGCCGGACGGCATCTTCCTGTCCAACGGCCCCGGCGATCCGCAGCCCTGCGACTACGCCATCGCCGCGATCCGCGAGTTCCTGGCCAGGAAGATCCCGCTGTACGGCATCTGCCTCGGCCACCAGTTGCTCGGGCTGGCCATCGGCGCGACCACGCTGAAGATGAAGTTCGGCCACCACGGCGCCAACCACCCCGTGATCGACCTCGACAGCGGCCGCGTGATGATCACCTCGCAGAACCACGGCTTCGCGATCGACGAGGCGACGTTGCCCGCGAACGCGCGCGTCACCCACCGTTCCCTGTTCGACGGCTCCAACCAGGGCATCGAACTGGACAACGCGCCGGCCTTCAGTTTCCAGGGTCACCCCGAAGCCAGTCCCGGGCCACACGACGTCGCGCCGCTGTTCGACCGTTTCATTGCGGCGATGCGGGACCCGGGGCCCGGGACCCGGGACTCGGGGATGGGCGGGTGAGCATTTCCCATTTCCGCGAACTGGATGTCTGGCAACTGGCCATGACGCTCGCCAGGCAGGTCTATGCGATTACTGCCGGCTTTCCCCGCGAAGAGCGCTATGGGCTGAGCTCGCAACTGCAGCGGTCAGCGGTTTCGATTCCGTCCAATATTGCCGAGGGCAACGCGCGCGGGAGCACGCGGGATTACGCGCGCTTTGTTTCGATCGCACAGGGTTCCTGCGCCGAGCTGCAGACACAGTTGTTGCTCGCCTCGGACCTGTATGCGGAACAGGCTCCGGCCATCGCGAAAGCCTTGGATTCCTGTGACCGCGCCAGCCAGATGCTACTCAGGCTTTCCCAAGCGTTATCGCGAAAGCTCGAATCCGGGTCCCGAGTCCCGAACCCCGGGTCCCGCGTGTCAGAAACCAGCCAGGATTACCTCTAGTGCCCCGTCGCAGCGACCTCAAGACCATCCTCATCATCGGCGCCGGCCCGATCGTCATCGGCCAGGCCTGCGAGTTCGACTATTCCGGCGCGCAGGCCTGCAAGGCGCTGCGCGACGAGGGCTACCGGGTGGTGCTGGTCAACAGCAACCCGGCCACGATCATGACCGACCCGGACATGGCCGATGCGGTCTACATCGAGCCGATCAACTGGCAGACGGTCGAGAAGATCATCGCCAAGGAAAAGCCGGACGCGCTGCTGCCGACGATGGGCGGGCAGACCGCGCTCAACTGCGCGCTCGACCTGGCCGACAACGGCGTGCTGGAAAAGCACGGCGTCGAGCTGATCGGCGCCAGGCGCGAGGCCATCCGCATGGCTGAGGACCGCGAGCTGTTCAAGCAGGCGATGGCGGACATCGGGCTGGAATGCCCGCGGGCCGAAGTCGCGCGCAGCTACGAGCAGGCCGTGGACATCCAGTCGCGGGTGGGCTTCCCGACCATCATCCGCCCGAGCTTCACGCTCGGCGGCAGCGGCGGCGGCATCGCGTACAACGTCGAGGAGTTCGAGGAAATCGTCAAGCGCGGCCTTGAACTCTCGCCGACGCACGAAGTGCTGGTCGAGGAGTCGGTGCTGGGCTGGAAGGAGTTCGAGATGGAGGTTGTCCGCGACACCGCGGACAACTGCATCATCGTGTGCTCGATCGAGAACTTCGACCCGATGGGCGTGCACACCGGCGACTCGATCACCGTTGCGCCGGCGCAGACGCTCACCGACAAGGAATACCAGCGCCTGCGCGACGCTTCCATCGCCGTGCTGCGCAAGATCGGCGTCGACACCGGCGGCAGCAACGTGCAGTTCGGCATCAACGCGCAGGACGGGCGCGTGGTGGTGATCGAGATGAACCCGCGCGTGTCGCGCTCGTCCGCGCTGGCGTCGAAGGCCACCGGCTTCCCGATCGCCAAGGTCGCGGCCAAGCTGGCGGTGGGTTACACGCTCGACGAATTGAAGAACGAGATCACCGGCGGCCTGACCCCGGCCTCGTTCGAGCCGACCATCGACTACGTGGTCACCAAGATCCCGCGCTTCGCATTCGAGAAGTTCCCGCAGGCCGACTCGCGCCTGACCACGCAGATGAAGTCGGTGGGCGAGGTGATGGCCATCGGCCGCAGCTTCCAGGAATCGCTGCACAAGGCGCTGCGCGGGCTGGAGACCGGCAAGGTCGGGCTCGACCCCACCGGCCTGGACCTCGGCAACGAGGACGATCTGGCGACGCTGCGCCGGGAGCTGAAGGAAGCCGGCCCGGAGCGCGTGTTCCACCTGGCCGATGCCTTCCGCGCCGGGATGTCGGTCGAAGAGGTGCATGCGCTGTCGTTCGTCGATCCCTGGTTCCTTGACCAGGTCCAGGAGCTGGTCGAGGTCGAGCAGGATGTCGCGGCGGCCGGCGTTGCTGCACTCGACGCCGCGCGCCTGCGCCGGCTCAAGCGCATGGGCTTCTCCGACGCGCGCCTGGCACAGCTGGTGCAGACCGACGAGAAGGCGATCCGCGCCCTGCGCCGCGCCTTCGACATCCGTCCGGTGTACAAGCGCGTGGACTCCTGCGCGGCCGAATTCGCCACCACCACCGCCTACCTCTACTCGACCTACGAGGACGAGTGCGAAGCCGAGCCCAGCGACCGCGACAAGATCATCGTGCTCGGCGGCGGGCCGAACCGGATCGGGCAGGGCATCGAGTTCGACTACTGCTGCGTGCACGCCGCGCTCGCCCTGCGCGAGGACGGCTTCGAAACCATCATGGTCAACTGCAACCCGGAGACGGTCTCGACCGACTACGACACCTCCGACCGCCTGTACTTCGAGCCGCTGACGCTCGAGGACGTGCTGGAGATCGTCGAGCTGGAGAAGCCGAAGGGCGTGATCGTGCAGTACGGCGGGCAAACACCGCTCAAGCTTGCGCGTGCGCTGGAGGCCAACGGCGTGCCGATCATCGGCACCTCGCCGGACAGCATCGACCTTGCCGAGGACCGCGAGCGCTTCCAGAAACTCGTCGACGACCTCGGCCTGAAGCAGCCGCCCAACCGCACCGCGCGCAGCGCCGAACAGGCGCTGGTGCTGGCGAAGGAGATCGGCTATCCGCTGGTCGTGCGCCCCAGCTACGTGCTCGGCGGGCGCGCCATGGAAGTGGTGCACGCCGACGCCGACCTGAGCAAGTACATGCGCGACGCGGTGCAGGTCTCGAACGACTCGCCGGTGCTGCTCGACCGTTTCCTCGACAACGCCGTGGAAGTCGACATCGACGTCATCGCCGACCGCGAGGGCAACGTCCTGATCGGCGGCGTGATGGAGCACATCGAGGAAGCTGGCGTGCACTCGGGCGACTCGTCCTGTTCGCTGCCGCCGTACTCGCTGTCCGCCGACACCCAGGCGCGGCTGCGCGAGCAGGTCGTCGCACTGGCGCGCGCGCTCAACGTCGTCGGCCTGATGAACACCCAGTTCGCGGTGCAGGCGGGCGAAGGCGGCGAGGACGTGATCTACCTGCTGGAGGTCAACCCGCGCGCCTCGCGCACGGTGCCGTTCGTGTCCAAGGCCACCGGCCGGCCGCTGGCCAAGATCGCCGCGCGCTGCATGGCCGGCATGACGCTGGCCCAGCAGGGCACCACCGAGGAAGTCGTGCCCGACTACCACTGCGTGAAGGAGGCGATCTTCCCGTTCGCCAAGTTCCAGGGCGTCGATCCCATCCTCGGCCCGGAAATGCGCTCCACCGGCGAGGTGATGGGCGTGGGCCGCAGCTTCGGCGCCGCGTTCGCGCGCGCGCAGGAGGCGGCCAACATCCGCACGCCGCCGGTCGGCAAGGCGTTCATCTCCGTGCGCGACCCGGACAAGCCGCGCGTGCTGCCCGTCGCGCGCGAACTGATCGAGCGCGGCTGGTCGCTGGTCGCCACCGGCGGCACGGCGGCGTGGCTGCGCGACAACGGCCTGGAATGCGCGCACATCAACAAGGTGGCCGAGGGCCGGCCGCACATCGTCGACCTGATCAAGAACGGCGAGATCGCCTACATCGTCAACACCACCGAAGGCCGCCAGGCGATCGCGGACTCGTTCTCGATCCGGCGCGAGGCCCTGCAGCAGGGCGTGACCTATTCGACCACCATTGCCGGCGCACGGGCCTTGTTGCATTCTCTGGAATATCGCGGCAGCGGGCCGGTCTGGGCGCTGCAGGAATTGCACGAAGAACTGAGGAAACCATGAGAGCACCCATCACCACCCAGGGCGCGCAGCGCCTGCGCGCCGAACTCGAACAGCTCAAGTCTGTCCAGCGCCCGGCGGTGATCAATGCCATTGCCGAGGCGCGCGCGCACGGCGACCTGAAGGAAAACGCCGAGTACCACGCCGCGCGCGAGCAGCAGGGATTCATCGAGGGCCGCATCAAGCAGCTCGAGGGCGAGCTGTCGCACGCGCAGGTCATCGACGTGTCCACGCTCGACGCGGGCGACCGGATCGTGTTCGGCGCCACCGTGCTGCTGGCCGACGCCGACAGTGGCGAGGAGAAACGCTACCAGATCGTGGGTGACCTGGAGGCCGACATCAAGCAGGGCCTGATCGCCATTTCCTCGCCGGTCGCGCGTGCGCTGATCGGCAAGCACGAGGGCGACGAGGTCACCATCGAAGCGCCCGGCGGCATCCGCGAGTTCGAAATCGTCGAAGTCCGCTACGTCGGCTGACATGCCCCGGACGACCTTCCTGCTGCCCGCCGGCGAACGCCTGGGCGGCCAGCGGGTGGGTGGCGATCTTTCCCGCGCGCTCGGCCGCGCGGATCGTGCACGAGCAGGCGATCCCGGCCGGCGTGCGCAGCTGCGGCGGCACGTGCGCCTGCTGCCGGACCACTGGCCGCTGGCGGCGCTGGCGCGCCAGATGGACGTCGGCGACGCAGCCGGTTCCGCATGGCTGCGCGCCGATCCGTCATACGTGCGCCCGGACATCAACGGTGCACGGCTGCTCGCCATCGGCGCGTCGCTGGGGCTGGACGACGAGGACCGTGCGGCCTTCCTGCCGGCGCTGCGGCCGCTGTTCGGCGACGCCGGCTTTCCCATCGATGCCCCGCATCCCGCGCGCTGGTACCTGCGATTGCCGCAGGGGGCGAAGGTGCCGGCGTTCGCCGAGCCGGCGGACGCCCTGGGCGCGGACCTGTTCGACCACCTGGCCGAGGGCAGCGAAGGCCGACGCTGGCGCGTGCTGCTGGGCGAGGCGCAGGTCGTCCTGCACAACCACCCGCACAACGCCCGGCGCGCGGAACAGGGCAGGGCGCCGGTGAACTCGCTGTGGTTCTGGGGCGCCGGTGCGCTGCCGGACTCGGTGCAGTCGAAGCACGCAGCCATCCACTCCGGCGACGAGATCGCGCTGGCGCTTGCCGATGCAGCGGGCATCGCACGGCCGCTTCCGTCAGTTTTTGCGGCCGGTTCCGATGACGCCGTGTTCGACCTGCACGAGGCGCGCGACCTCGCGGCGCTGGAGCGCGACTGGCTGCTGCCGGCCTGCGCGGCGCTGGCCCGCGGCGAACTGCGGGAACTGTCCCTGGATTTCGCCGACGGTCGCACCTGGACGCTGGCGCCCGGCCAGCGCTGGCGCTTCTGGCGCCGGCCGCTGGCGCGGCTCGACGCATGAGCATGGCGCGTACGATCCGGCGCCGCGAATGCGTCGTCGGCGAGGACTGGCCCGATTCGGTGCCGCCGCTGCTGCGCCGCGTCTACAGCGCCCGCGGCGCACGCGACCACGCCAGCGCGCGCCCGCGGCTGGCGGACCTGCTGCCGCCCGACGGCCTGCTCGGCCTCGATGTCGCCACCGCGCTGCTTGCCGACGCCATTGCCGGGGGTCGCCACATCCTCGTCGTCGGCGACTTCGACTGCGACGGCGCCACCGCCTGCGCGGTCGCCGTGCGCGGCCTGCGCATGCTCGGTGCAACACGTGTTTCGCACGCGGTGCCCAACCGCATGGTGCACGGCTACGGGCTGTCGCCCGCGCTGGTCGACGAACTGGCCGCGCTGCAGCCGGACCTGCTCGTCACCGTTGACCACGGCATCGCCTGCCACGCCGGCATCACCGCCGCCAAGGCGTACGGCTGGCAGGTACTGGTCACCGACCACCACCTGCCGGGCGAATCGCTGCCGCCGGCCGATGCCATCGTCAATCCGAACCAGCGCGGCGACGGCTTCGGCAGCCGGATGCTGGCCGGTGTCGGCGTGATCTTCTACGTCCTGCTGGCACTGCGCAGGAAGCTGCGCGAGGCAGGCCGGCTTGAAGACGGCGCCGCCGACCTGTCGATGCTGCTCGACCTGGTGGCCGTCGGTACCGTCGCCGACCTCGTGCCGCTGGACGCCAACAACCGTGCCCTGGTCTCGGCGGGACTGCGGCGCCTGCGCGCGGGACACGGATGTGCCGGCCTGCAGGCGCTGATCGAAGTGTCGCGCCGCCGTGCCGAAGTCCTCGCCGCGGCCGACATCGGCTTCGCGATCGCGCCGCGCCTGAACGCCGCCGGGCGCCTGGAGGACATGGCGCTGGGTATCGAATGCCTGCTCTGCGACGACCCGACGCGCGCGCACGAACTGGCCGCCATCCTCGACGGCATCAACGCCGAACGGCGCGCCGTGCAACAGCAGATGCTCGGCGACGCGGAAGCGGCGCTTTCGGCGCTGCCCGACGTCACCGCGTCGCCGCGCGCCGCGCACTGCCTGTTCCACGACGACTGGCATCCCGGCGTCGTCGGACTGGTGGCGTCGAAGCTCAAGGAGCGCCTGCACCGCCCGGTCATCGCGTTCGCACCGGGCGACCCCGGTGGCGACACGCTGCGCGGTTCGGCGCGATCGATCCCGGGCTTCCACGTCCGCGACGCGCTGGCGGCCGTCGATGCCGCGCACCCGGGCCTGGTCGAACGCTTCGGCGGACACGCCATGGCGGCCGGACTGACGCTCGCGCGCGGGCATCTGGAGGCGTTCGAGCGGGCGTTCGTCGACACGGCCGAAGCGATGCTCACGCCCGACCTGCTGCAGGACATCATCGCCAGCGACGGCGAGCTGGCGGCGGGTGCCTTCAACATCCACAGCGCCTGCGCGCTGCGCGACGGCGGGCCGTGGGGGCAGGGCTTCCCCGAGCCGCTGTTCGACGGCGAATTCGACGTGCTGTCGTGGCGTCCGGTCGGCACGCAGCACCTGAAGCTCGAACTCGGGCTTGCCGGGAAGCGCCTGCAGGCGATCGAGTTCGGCGGCTGGACCGGCACGCCACCCGGCGCGCGCGTGCGGATCGCCTACCGGCTCACGCCCGATGACTACCGTGGCGGCGATGCGATCCAGCTGGTCGTGGTGCATCGCGAACCGGCGGATTGAGCGCACGACGCCGGCGCAAGTTACATGCGTCGGCATCACGCGTTGGTGATGCCCGCCTTGAATAGCTTCAGTCGCGTCGCGATGCGCAAAAGGACATCGCGACAGCCGTGGCCCGTCGTAGTGGTCACCAACATCCGGCAATATAAAAAAATGCGAGGCGAAGGTTGCGATTAGAACGCGCGATCCATTGCGCGCGAGTCCGCTCTGTGAGGCGCGGCACGCTCAAATTGACGTGACGGACCAAGGTTTATGGAGGATTAATTATGAACTCGATGGGGACCGATACGGTGGGGTCTGCCAATGATGGCGCGTTGACAGGATGGATTCATCATGAACTTTGGACATATCGCACTACTTACTTCACTTACCGTCGCGCTCACAGGTCATGCGGTGGCGCAGACACGAGATTTACCCAAACCGCCGACGGCCGCAGAGTTCCAGAAGACGATTCCGGACAGAGGCGAGTTCACAACCAGTAGTACCGTCAAAGGTCGTGAAGCTGTCCAGCAACTGCGGTCAAGCATGGGCTTGGATGCAGTGGATCTCGCAAGGTTCAATATGGCGGACCCGCTGTTGACGGACAGCACTTCCCTTCAGGCCACGATTCGGCACACCGAGTCGACTTCGCGTAGTAATGCTTTGGCAGTTCCTGCGCCTGACTGGGCGACAGCGCAAGTCGCAGTGGGCGATACCATCACGCAGACATGGAGCGAGGGTGGTTGGACTTATACCAGTACCGTCACTTGGAATGGCAGTGAATGGGAACTGACGGCATTTTCTGCGGAGAAGGAAAAAGAGACGAGTCCCAAGGACTAGTCTTGGTGATTTCTCAGTAAGTCGTTCATCCGGGTGATAGGGGCACTGGCTGTCGGCTGCGTCCTCACCTTGGCTATTCGCTCCATCAACCGCTTCCCGGTTCCGCTGCGCAACGTCATGGACCTACACAGTTTGTGATGTGATAGCGGCCCCGCGGGGCGGTTCACGATGTCAACAGTTCGATGACGCCGTTGCGCCCGTCGATCCGCACGCGCTGGCCGCTGGCGATCCGCTCCATCGCGTCACGCACGCTCATCACTGCCGGGATGCCCAGCTCGCGCGCCGTGACCGCGCCATGCGACAGCGGGCCGCCGCTTTCGGTGATCACGCCGGTGGCTTGGTAGAACAGCGCCGTCCACGCCGGGCTGGTGGTACGCGCGACGAGGATCGCTCCGGACGGAAATTTCGGGAAATCCTCCGGGCTGCGCACGATGAAGGCCTCGCCTTCGACCGTGCCGGGGCTGCCGGCCAGCCCGCGCAGGACGCCGTCTGCTTCGACCGGCGCGACGGTGTCTTCGCCCAGGTTCCACTGCGGTGCTTGCGCAAGGGCGGCCTCGTAGCCCGCCTTGTGCCGGCGCGCGGTTTCGAGGATGTGTCCTGCCGGGACTTCCACACCGCTCAGCGCGGCATCCAGTTCCTCGAACGGCACGAAGAACACGTCCATCGGCGCGTCCAGCGCGCCCAGCGCCACGAGCCGCTCGCCGACCGCGCGCAGGCCGCGGCGCAGCGGTGGCGTCAGGCGCGTGGTCTGGTAGTGCTCCAGGTCGTCCAGCGCGGTATAGGCGCGGGCCAGGCGGATCACTTCCTGCACCAGGTAGCGCAGCTCGCCGGGTGCCTGCGAGAGCACGGCGTGCTCGACGCCTGCCTGTTCCATCCGCCGCACGTTGTCCTGCGCGGCATGGTCTTCGTCGCTGCGCTGCGCCATGAGCTTGATCTGTTCGAGCACGATGTGCGGCGCCTCGCACCAGGTCGGCTGGTAGGCGTCGAAGTCGAGCTCGCGATGGCCGTGGCGCTGCAGGAAGGTCCTGAAGGCTTGTTCGAATTCCGCGTGCGCCGGCAGCACGTCGAGCACCTGCCTTGCATCCGTCCCGCGCAGCGCGTCGTGCAGCGCCGGGTCGCGCAGCAGCAGCCGCGACAGCTGCCACAGTTCGGCGTTGATCTGCCCGGTCTTGGTATCGGTCTGCGCCAGCAGGGCATCGAACACCGCCTGCGCGCGGTCGGCCGGCAGCGCCAGGCGCAGCATCTGCTGCAGCCCGGCGTACAGGGTGCGCTGGGTCAGCGAGATGGCGATGTTGGGCAGGAAGTATTCGGCGCCCAGCGCGTTGATCCGCAGCACGTAGTCCCACAGCTCCGGCAACGACTTGTCGTCCAGCTGCTCGCTGGCGAGCGCGCCGATGCCGATCAGGTAGGTGTCCAGGTCGCGCATCCAGGTCACCGGCAGTTCCTGCACCCAGGCGAACTGGCGCGCGATCTGCGGCAGCGCGGCGCGGATGCTGTCGACATCCTTGAGCATTCCGACCGGTAAGCGCCCGCTGTAGAGTTCCACCGCGTTCTGGTTGCCGTAGATGTTGTAGTCGTGCATCGCAAACCACTTCTCGCCGAACGGCGGCAACCCCATCAGGCGGAAGCTGTAGTTGAGCGATGCGTGGAAGCCGGCCTCGCACAGGTCCCAGGTCAGCGGCGTGACCGGGTTGGGGAAGCGCTCGGCGGATTCGTCGCGGGTCCAGCGCGCGGGGATCCGCGTCACCGGACGCGACTGCAGCAGGAACAGCCGGCCGTCATGGAACGCCCACTCGATGTCCTGCGGGAAGCCGAAGTGGTGCTCGGCCGCCAGCGCGAGCCGCGCCACGTCGCGACGCTGGGCAGCGTCGAGCGCGGAACGCGCGGCATGCGCGGGATCGAGCGTGACCGCCGCAACGCCGTCGCCGTCGGCAACCAGCGCCTGCGGCTTGATGGTGACCGACTCCTCGCCGGACGCGTCGCCTTCGCGCGGCAGGCGGTACTCGTCCACCGGCGACTCGCCCGCCACCACGGTCTCGCCGAGGCCGAAGGCCGCGTTCACCAGCACCTGCGACAGGTCGCCGCGCACCGGGTCGATGGAGAAGGCCACGCCGGCGGCCTCGTCGGCCTGCACGTCGACCATCGCCTGCACCACCACGGCCATCGCCGCGCCCGTGTGGTCCAGTCCGAGACGCTGGCGGTACAGCATCACGTGTGGGTTCCACAGCGAGGCGTAGCAGCGGCGCAGTGCGTCGCACACCGCATCGATGCCGCGCAGGCCGAGGAAGGTGTCGTGCTGGCCGGCGAAGGCCGCGCCGGGCAGGTCCTCGAGCGTGCCGGACGAGCGTACCGCCACGCGCGACTGCAGCAGTCCGCGTGCCTGCATCGCGGCTTCCAGCTGCGGCGCGAGTTCGCCGGGCAGCGGCGCGGCCAGCACCAGTTCGCGCACGCGCTGCGCGGCGGCGCCGGCATCGTCGCCGCACTCTGCCAACGCGTTGGACACGGCCCCGGCCAGCGGCTGCATGAAACGGCGATACGCGTCGCTGGACACGATCACGCCGTCGGGCACCGGCAGTTCACGCGCCGCCCGCGCGAGGCTGGCGCCCTTGCCGCCGCTGGTGTCGATCGCGTCCGCGCGCGGATCGTCGAAGCCGATGACCAGGTTCATGCAATCTCCTTTCGATAGCGCCGGACGAAGGCCAGCACCAGCGCCGCCAGCGCCAGTCCGCAGGCCACGTCGATGCCGTAGTGGTAGAGCAGGTAGACGGTCGCCACGACGAGCACCGCGACCACGGGCAGCAGCACGCCGGCCCAGGCGCGGCGCCCGCTGATGTAGAGGAATCCGAGCACGTACGTGCCGATACCCGCATGCAGGCTCGGGAACACGTCCATGCCGGTGACACCGGCGTCCACGATCCGGGACAGGAACGCCGTCATCGGGCCACCGGCGGGCGGGTAGGGGAACACGTCCGGGAATGCGATGAACGGCCCGCCCGCGGGAACGGCGAGGTAGCCGACGAAGCCCGCCAGGTACATCAGCATCAGTCCCGCAAAGAACGCGCGCGCCTCCGCGCCCCGGCGCCGGAACGAATACGCCACCGCCGGCACCAGCACGATGAAATAGAACAGGAAGTAGCCCGCGCTGCAGATCTCCGACAGCAGCGGGCTCTGCCAGGCCATCGCGTGCTCGGGCAGGCTGGCGCCGCCCCACAGCGCGCGGTCCGCGGCGAGCAGCGATGCGTCGGCGGTGTGTTGGATGAATCCCTGGCGGATGCCCTTGAACAGCGGGAATACGGTCCAGCAGGTGGCGAACTGCAGCGTGCCCAGCCAGCTGTTCCAGGGACTGCCCGGACGCGCCCAGGTGGCGCGCGCCAGCAGCAGCCACGCGACCAGGCCCATCGCCGTGCACGGATAGAGGTCGGCGAGCCGCAGCTGCCAGGCGCCCACGCTGCCGAGCAGCAGGATGGCGAGCAACTGCAGCGCGAAAGCGATGCCCAGCCAGCGCACGATGCCGTGCATCCGGCTCACGGCCGCAGCCATCGCAATCCCGGCAGCCACCAGCCGGCGGCGGCCAGCACCAGCAGCGCAGCGGTGGCGCAGGGCCAGGCGACCAGCGCCGCGCACAGCAGCGGGAGCCACAGCAGTGCCATCGCCAGCCCGCCGGCCATGCGGAAGAAGGTGACGGTGTTGCGCGCATCGGCCTTGCGTCCGGCGAGCCACGCGGCCAGCAGCACCGGCCACAGGGCCAGCATGCCGGCCAGCGCGACGCCGCGTGCGATGCGACGCCAAGCGGGGGCTTGCGCGCTTGCGGAGGCGGGCAGCGCGCCGCCGCGCAGCGCTTGCTGTCGTTCGAGGAAGGCGCCGGCGAATGAATGCCCGTTCCGCATCGCGGTGCATGCGTGCCGCTGCGCGGATTCGAACGCCGCCGCGTCGTCGCAGTTGACGGACACCGCGTCCAGCGCCTCGCCGAACGCCCGCTGCAGCGCCTGCTCCCAGGCCCGGTCGTCGCGTCCGTCGCGCGTCGGCACCGCCACCGGCGCACCGATGCGCACTTCCGCCAGCGAACGGAAGCGGTCGGGCGCCGAGTAAAACAGGCCGGCGGGCACGACCTCCAGGTCGAGTCCCTCGTCGACCAGCACCCGCGCGATCCGCGCCGCGCCCGCGCGGTAGGGCTGCGGACGATGTCCCCATTCGCTGCTGCCCTCGGGGAAGACCGCGATGTCGCCGCCCGCCCGCAGGTGCGCACAAGCCGCGGCAACCGGGTCGTCGAATGCCGCGCGCTCGATCCCGTAGCGCTCGCGATCCTTGCCGCGCACCACCGGGATACCGGTGAACATCAGTTTCAGGAACCCGTTGCGCAGCAATTGCACGGAGGCGAGGAACTGGATCCCGGGAAACGCGCGCAGCACCTGGTAGCCGTCGATGGCGCCGTTGCGGTGGCTGGCCAGCACCAGCCTCCCGCCGCGCAGGGCGCTCGGTCGCTTGCGTGCGCCGCTGATCGCGACCGGTCCGAAATAGAACGTGCGCAGCAGCGCCGAGACAATGCGATGCCAGGCGGGCAGGGGACGGCCCGGCTGGAACCGGGTCTTCGCGTCGGAAGGGGGCAGCGTCCGTGCCGGCAAGTCGTTTCCTTGTGGCGGCGGGGTCTTGCGCCGATGATATCCGCACAACGCGCAGCGATGCGACGAACCTGTCGTCGCCCAGTCGCCCGTGCAGGACCCGGAGGCGGCGTCAGGCGGCGGAAGACGGGACTGCAGGTACGCCGGCGGAGCGGCCGAACAGCCGCAGTTGTCTTGCAATGCCGATGCCGCCGAGGAACATCACGGCGGTCGCGATGGCGATCGTCGGCAACCAGAGCGGATCGTCGTCCTGCCAGCCGTAGGCACTGCCGAGCCACTGCATCGCGACCTTGACGGCGAGATACATCGCGCACAGGCAGGCCACGCGCGCCACGCGCCTGGCCAGGGTGGCGCGATCGTCCGGGAAACCGCGCCAGCGCAAGGCGGCGAGCACGAGGACCAGGCCCGCCAGCTGGCCCAGCGTGGGTCTGTCGATGAGCGGCGTGAACAGGGCGGCCGAAAACAGCACGGCCGTGCCGATCCAGAGCAGCCGGAAACGCCGCCGCGCAACCGCCTCCGGCACGTCCGCGGGCAGCAGCCATGCGGCCAGCAATGCCGCGACGAGGCCGGCGCCCAGGCCGCCGAGGACATCGCCCAGGAAGTGCCGGCCCAGGTACATCCGCGACAGCCCCATCAGCAGCGGCCACGCGCACAGCGCGATCCAGGCCGCGCGCCTGCGTATCCGGAAGCACAGCAGCAGTCCGAGGCACATCGCGGTGGCGGCGGCGACGTGGCCGCTGATGAAACCGAAATCCGGATCAGCCTGCGCGCGGATCGCCTCGCGCGCCTGCGGCGATGGCAGGGCCAGGAAGCGGTCGGCGCCGCCGTGCGCCACCAGCGGGACGTGTCCCTCGCCCTCGTGCAACACCCGTGCGTCCACGTCGGTCGGGCGTGGCAGTTCGAAGCCGGTCTTGGCCGCATGCGTGGCCACGCCCGCGAGCAGCAGTGCCAGCATCACGCCGAGCGTCGGCCGCAGGCGCAGGCCGAAGCCCAGCACCACAATCAACGCGATGTAGAACCACTCGTAGCCCAGCGTGGTGATCGCCAGCATCAGCCAGTGCAGCGCTGGCGAGGCGAAGGATTGCAACCAGAGGTTGGGGTCGACTTCGAACATGATGCTTCCCGGTCAGGCGGTCGATTGTGCGGTGCGCGCGCCCACGCCGTCGACCGAGTCGACGCGCTTGCGCTTGAGGCCGAACAGCGGGCGGAGAAGCGGCGTGCGGCGGATCACGAACTCGTGCAACAGGAGGCAGCCGCACACGGTGCCGCCCAGCACCAGCGCCGGTTCCAGCAGCGGCCCCAGCTGCAGGGGCGCCAGCCAGAACGCCAGCGGCACGATCAGGCTCTGATGCAGGATGTACCAGGGAAACACCGCCTCGGTGCAGTACGGCAACCAGCGGAAACGGCGGTCCAGCAGGACCTGGGCCCAACCGAAGATCGCCAGCAGCGCCGTCCACGTATAGGCCGCGCGGGCGATGCGCTCGATCTCGGCCCACGGGACCCACGCCGGGATCGCCGCGTCCGGCGGCAGGTAGCGACCGCCGGCGCGGATCGACAGTTCGATGGCGAGGCAGCCCAGCGCAATCACCAGCATCGACCAGCGCAAGGTCCGGATCCGCTGCCAGAAACCGGCGTTGCCGGCCACCGCATAACCGGCGAGGAACAGCGGCAGCGACTGTGCATGCACCGTCCAGTCGCCGAACAGGGCGTGGGTTTCCGGGAACCGCGGCGCCAGGACCAGCCGGCAGGCGGCCAGCCACGCCACCGGCAACGACAGCAGCAACCAGGTCGGCCACCTGTTACCGGCCCATCGCTGCATGGCCGGGAGCCTGCGCAGCGGCAGCAGGACCAGCAACAGCAGGGTGTAGAGCCACAGGTAGGCCAGGTACCACAGGTGGTTCCAGGTGATACCGAACTCCGCGCCGGTGAAGGTACCCGGAGGCCACGGACGAGCCTGCCAGTAGCGCAGCAGGAAGGCCCCGAAGCCCGGCGCCAGCCGACCGTTGGCCAGGCCTTCGCAGTAGGCCTGCACCGCGACGACCACGAACATGCCGAACACCAGCGGCAGCAGCAGGCGCCAGCAGCGCCGGGCGGCGAAACGCCACGGCGCGCGATCGACCCCGGCCAGGCCGAGCGCAATGCCGGAGATCATGAACAGCAGCGGCATCCGCCAGCGGTTGAGCGCGATCATCGGCCACTGCAGCCATTCGGCCTGGTAGGTGCTTTTGACGTGGAATCCCCAGTCGGCGACGTAGGCCATGCCGACGTGGTAGACGATGAGCAGCGCGAAGGCGATGACGCGCAGGGCGTCGATGTCGTGGCGGCGGGGCATGGCAGGTGCATCAGTTGGCGGGCGGACAGACTGCGCCGCCGCACGGCCAACGGAAGCGCCAAAGTGCCGGAATTGGGGGCTGCGGGGACGAACCGCGGGGCCACGGGGACCAATCGCGGTCGCCGCAGGTGCCCGTCGCCCTAGAATGCGCGGATGAATGAAGCGTCCGGGCATGCACGTGCCCAAGAACCCTGGCGGCGTTACCTGCCCTGGCAGGGCCGGATCGAACTTGCGTTCTGGATCCTCGCCTTCGCCATCCCCGCGGCCGCCAATACGATGGTCGCGCTCATGGATGCGCAGCGCGACGGCTACGCCCTGCCAGCCTGGCAACCGGCGCTCTGGGAGGGCAGCAGCGCGCTGGTGTCGCTGCTGCTGTTGCCCGGGCTGCTGGCGCTGTGCAGCCGCTGGCCGATGCACGCCGACACCTGGCGCCGCCGGCTGCCGGCGTACGTCGCCGCGAGCCTGGCGTGGTCGATCCTGCACGTGGTCGGCATGGTGCTGGTGCGCAAGGCGGGGTACGCGCTGCTGGGCGACCATTACGCCATCGACGACTGGCCGCGCCGGTTCGCCTATGAGTACCTCAAGGACGTGCGGACATTCGCCCTGATCGTCATCGTCGACCATGGCTACCGCTGGTTCTGGCGCCGGCTGCAGGGAGAAGTGCGGCTGCTCGATCCACCCGACGACGGCTCGGCGCCGGAACAGGCCGGCTTGCCGGAGCGCTTCCTGGTCCGCAAGCTCGGGCGCGAATTCCTCGTTGCCGCCGGCGACATCGAGTGGCTGCAGGCGGCCGGCAACTACGTCAACCTGCGCGTGCGTGGACGCGACTACCCGCTGCGCAGCACCATCGCCGGCATCGCCGCGCAGCTCGACCCGGACCGCTTCGTGCGGATCCACCGCAGCTACATCGTCAACCTGGACCAGGTGGCTTCGATCGAGCCGCTGGACAGCGGTGATGCGCGCGTGCACCTCAGGGACGGTACGGCACTGCCGTGCAGCCGGCGCCAGCGTGACGCGCTGCGCTCACGGATAGGCGCGCCCGCCGCGACCGCGTAGGCCGCGCACGGCCGGCCTGCTAGAATTCACGACCTTTTTCACGTTGCCGGCCACCCATGATCGAACTCAATCCCGTGCGCCAGCGCATCGCCGACCTGACCGGTCGGCTGGATGCGCTGAGGGGGTTTCTTTGACTACGACACCAAGCGCGAGCGCCTGGAGGAAGTAGAGCGGGAACTGGAAAATCCCGACGTCTGGAACGACCCCGAACGCGCACAGGCGCTGGGGCGCGAGCGCTCGCTGCTCGACAAGACCGTCAACGGCATCCGCGAGCTGACCGAAGGGCTGGGCGGCGCCAACGAACTGCTCGACCTGGCCGAGGCCGAGGACGACGAGGACACGGCCAACGCCGTGGTCGAGGACGTCGAGCGCTTCGCCGGACGCGTCGACAAGCTGGAATTCCAGCGCATGTTCTCCGGCGAGATGGATTCGGCCAATGCCTTCGTCGACATCCAGGCCGGTGCCGGCGGCACCGAGGCCCAGGACTGGGCCGAGATGCTGCTGCGCATGTACCTGCGCTGGTGCGAGCACCGCGGCTGGAAGGCCGAGCTGATGGAAGTCAGCGGCGGCGACGTTGCCGGTATCAAGTCGGCCACCTTCCGGGTCGAGGGCGAGTACGCCTACGGCTGGCTCAAGACCGAGATCGGCGTGCACCGGCTGGTGCGCAAGTCGCCGTTCGATTCCGACAACCGCCGCCACACCAGCTTCACCTCGGTGTTCGTGTCGCCGGAAGTGGACGACAGCATCGAGATCGACATCAATCCGGCGGACCTCAAGACCGACGTGTACCGCTCGTCGGGCGCCGGCGGCCAGCACGTCAACAAGACCGAGTCGGCGGTGCGCATCACCCACGTGCCGACCAACACGGTCGTCGCCTGCCAGACCGAGCGCAGCCAGCACGCCAACCGCGACCGCGCGATGAAGATGCTGGCGGCCAAGCTGTACGAGCTGGAAGTGCAGAAGCGCAACGTCGAGCGCGACGCGCTGGAAGCCACCAAGTCCGACATCGGCTGGGGCAGCCAAATCCGCAACTACGTACTCGACCAGAGCCGGATCAAGGACCTGCGCACCGGCATCGAGCGCTCGGATACGCAGAAGGTGCTCGACGGCGACCTGGACGAATTCGTCGAGGCGAGCCTGAAATCAGGTCTCGAGGCCGGTTCGAAGCGCAGCGATGCCGTGTAACGCCGACAGCCCTGTTGCGATTCGTGCTGCCGTGTCGCTGATGCTGGGCGGGCTGTTGATGCTGTCGGCTCCTGCGCTGCACGCCGAAACCTGGCTGCTACGGGGTACGATCGGCCCGTATCCCGTCGTGCTGGAACTCAATACGTACGACGACCGCATGGACGGTACCTATTTTTACGAGAGATATCGGCAGGATATCCCGCTGCGTGGAGAGTCGACCGAAGAGGGATATCGACTAAGTTCGCCCCGCTACGACGACGACAAGGACAAGGCCGACTACTTCGTCCTCTCGCGCAATGGCGACAGTTTCAGCGGCAGTTTTCGTCACGGAAAGGGCCGGATGCTGCCTGTGGAGCTGACCCTTGTCGCGCCCGGCAACGTCCCGGAGCTGCGTCCGGACATCCCATTCGAACGGCCGTTGTCCGACTACGAGCGATTGCGGCTGGCAAACATTCGCCTGGTCCCGGGGAAGGAAGAAACAACCGGTAACGGCTATCGCATCCGCTGGGTTTCGGAGCCCCTGTCCGGAGTTTCCATGTTCCACGTCGTCGACGGCTATCCGAAGGCGGCCATGGTCCGTATCAACCGGATCATCGATCGGGACTTCTACACGAATGTCTCGCAGCACTTTTCGTGTCCGGACGGAAACGGCGGGTCCGGCGACGAGGGAACCGGGGTGACCAGCCTTTACCTCAACGAACGCCTCGTGAGCTATGCCGTTTCCAGCAGTTGGGGCTGCTACGGCAGTGCGCATCCCGACTTCGGCACCCGGGGCACTACGATCGACGCCACCACCGGGCGGGAACTTGCGCTCGAAGACGTCTACCGGCCGGGCAGCGACGGACGGCCGGTGCCGGATCCCGGTGAATCGTCCCGGTACCGCAATGACGTATTCGCACCCGCAGTGGCCGAACTGTTCCAGGGTTTGTACCCCGCGCGGATGAAGGACGGAGACTGCGACTATTCGGACCCGTCGGTTTGGGCCTTCCCCGCCTGGTACATGACCGACAATGGCCTGTACCTCGGTGCCTACTTTGCACGCGCGGCCCGTGCCTGCGACAGTCCGGACTGGTCCGTGGTCCCGTACAAGGTGCTGGAACGGAACAATCCCGCGCTGTTTGGACCCTAGTACCGCAAAGCAACGCCCGCCGACACGAACCCAAAGCACACGAGCCCCATGAGCGACCCAACCAACACCGCGCCCACCGACGAGAACCACCTGATCGCCGAGCGCCGCGCCAAACTCGCCGCGCTGCGCGCGCAGGGCATCGCGTTCCCCAACGACTTCCGTCGTGCGGACTACGCGCAGGACCTGCAGGATGCCTATGCGGATGCGGAGCGCTGGACCGGCGAGGCGCTGGAGGGCGAGGGCAGGCGCGTCGCGCTTGCCGGGCGCCTGCTGGCCAAGCGGGTGATGGGCAAGGCCGCGTTCGCGCAGGTGCAGGACGTGTCGGGACGGATCCAGCTGTTCCTGCAGAAGGGCGTGCTGGACGATGCCTACGACGCCTTCAAGGGCTGGGACGTGGGCGACATCGTCGCCGTCACCGGCACCCTGATGCGCACCAGGACCGGCGAGCTGTCGGTCAAGGCCGACACGCTGCGGCTGCTGGTCAAGTCGCTGCGGCCGCTGCCGGACAAGTGGCACGGGCTGGCGGACGTGGAGCAGCGCTATCGCCAGCGCTACGTCGACCTGATCGTGAGCCCCGAGGCGCGCGAGGTCTTCGTCAAGCGTTCGCAGATCATCGCCGCGATCCGTCGCTGGCTCGATGCGAGGCGCTTCCTCGAGGTCGAGACGCCGATGATGCATTACCTCGCAGGGGGCGCGACCGCGCGGCCGTTCACCACCCACCACAACGCGCTGGATCTGGACCTGTTCCTGCGCGTGGCGCCGGAGCTGTACCTCAAGCGGCTGGTCGTCGGCGGCTTCGAGCGGGTGTACGAGATCAACCGCAACTTCCGCAACGAGGGCGTGAGCACTCGGCACAATCCCGAGTTCACGATGCTCGAACTGTACGAGGCCTACGCCAGCTACGACGAGGTCATGGACCTGACCGAGTCGATGATCCGCGACGTCGCGCAGGAGGCCATGGGCACGACCGCGCTGGAATGGGACGGCAACGCGATCGACGTCGGCCCGCGCTTCCGCCGCTGGAAGCTGGAAGAGGCGGTGCGCGAGCTCAACCCGGAGATCAGCGTCGCCGACTGCCGCGACCGCGATGCGCTGGCCGCGCACTGCGCGCGGCTGAAGGTGCCGGTCAAGCCCGGCTACGGCTGGGGCAAGCTGCTGCTGGAGATCTTCGAGAAGACGGTCGAGGCCGGCTTGATCCAGCCAACCTTCATCACCCACTATCCGGTCGAGGTCTCGCCGCTGGCGCGCGAGTCCGACAGCGAGCCGGGCATCACCGACCGCTTTGAGCTGTTTATCGGCGGCAAGGAGATGGCGAACGGCTTCTCCGAGCTCAACGATCCCGAGGACCAGGCCGCGCGCTTCCGTGCCCAGGTCGAGGCCAAGGCCGGCGGCGACGACGAGGCCATGCATTTCGACGCCGACTACATCCGTGCGCTCGAGGTTGGCCTGCCGCCGACCGGCGGGCTGGGCGTGGGCATCGACCGGCTGGTGATGCTGCTGACCGGTTCGGCATCGATCCGCGACGTCCTGCTGTTCCCCTACATGCGGCCGGAAACCGCCGATTGAGGCGGCCGCGCGGCTGCCGGGTTGCCATCTGCCGCGGGATGACGCGCCGGGTCAATTCCTGACCCAACCCACTCGCCACGGGCGTCGCGCCACGCCGCGCGCCGCCCTGGATCGCCCCGCAAAGGGCGTGCCGACAGGGCACGGGACTTGCTTGCCCCATACCCACGGGCGAGTATTGCGCCCACAGGGGAACAGGCTCACAGAGAGGGCGCACGCCACGTGAACATCGTCATCGTCGACGACCAGACTTCAGCGCGCACCATGCTGCGCCACATCCTCGAGGACATCAGTCCCGAGCTGGACGTGCTCGACTTCGGCGATCCGCAGGATGCGCTGCGCTGGTGCGAGGACAACCGGCCAGACCTGTTGCTGCTCGACTACCGCATGCCGGTGATCGACGGACTGGAGTTCGCGCGCCGTTTCCGCCGCCCGCTGCTGCACCGCGATGTTCCGATCGTGCTGGTGACCGTGGTCGGCGACGAGCCGATCCGGCAGGCGGCGCTGGACGCCGGCGTGATCGACTTCCTGGTCAAGCCGGTGCGCCCGCGCGAACTGCGCGCCCGCTGCCGCAACCTGCTGCAGCTGCGCCAGCAGGCCGAGTCGGTGAAGCAGCGCGCCCTGTCGCTGGAACAGCGCCTGCTGTCGAGCATGCACGAGGTCGAGGAGCGCGAGCGCGAGACGCTCACCCGCCTGGCGCGGGCGATCGCCTACCGCGACGCCGGCACCAGCGCCAACCTCGAACGCTTGGCGCGCATTGCCGGCATGATTGCCGAGGAGATGGGGCTGTTCGAGGACGAGGTGCGGACGATCGAGCTGGCCGCGCCGCTGCATGACCTGGGCAAGATTGCGATCCCCGACGCGCTGCTGATGAAGCCGGGTCCGCTGACCGAGGAAGAGACCCGGCTGATGCGGCGGCACCCCGAGATCGGCCACGAACTGCTCAGCGGCAGCCAGAACCGCTTCATCCAGCTCAGCGCCATCATCGCGCTGCGCCACCAGGAGCGCTTCGACGGCAGCGGCTATCCCGATGGCCTGGTGGGTGAGGCGATCCCGCTCGAGGCGCGGATCGTGGCCGTTGCGGACGTGTTCGACGCGCTGATCTCGGTGCGTCCCTACAAGCGTGCGTGGAGTTTCGACGAGACGCTGGAGTACATGTCGCAGCAGGCCGGAAAGCTGTTCGACCCGCGCTGCGTCGACGCACTGCTGCAGAACCGCGAGCGCCTGATCGAGATCTGCGCGCGTTCCGGCCCCGCGCTGGCGCCGGCGGGACTTCAATAGGACGCCCGCCGCCATGATCGCACCGCTGCAGGCGCTGGCAACGCGCTTCGCCCATCGCCCCGACAGCGAGCACGGGCAGGCGATCACGCGGCTGGCCATGCTGGTGGTGGTGCTGGCCTACCTGCAGTTCGTCGTCAAGGGGCATCCGGGCGTCGAGCGCGGGCTTGCGCTGTCGCAGCTGTTCCTCGGGCTGGAGTTCGTGGTCGCCTTCGGCATCCTGGCGTGGATCGCGGTCCGCCCCGGCGTGTCGTACCCGCGGCGCGTTGTCGGCATGCTCGCCGACTACAGCCTGATGGGCGTGGGCATGTTCCTCATCGGCGACCTGCTGTCGCCGCTGTACGTCATCGTGCTCTGGGTCACCATCGGCAACGGCCTGCGCTACGGGCCGAGCTTCCTGTACACCGCGATCTGCTTCGCGGTGATCACGCACCTGGCCGTCATCCTCAACACCCCGTACTGGCAGGCCAACAGCTGGCTGGGCTGGGGGCTGCTGGCCGGACTGGTGGCCGTGCCGCTGTACCTGAGTTCGCTGCTCAGGGCGCTGGTACGCGCGACCGAAGCGGCCAAGGCTGCCAACGAGGCCAAGAGCCGCTTCCTGGCGAACATGAGCCACGAGCTGCGCACGCCGCTCAACGGCATCGTCGGCATGTCGCAGCTGCTCGCCACCACCTCGCTCACCGCCGAGCAGCGCGACAGCGCGCAGGTCATCCAGACCTCGGCGCGCGCACTGCAGCTGCTGGTCGACGACGTCCTCGACATTTCCGCGATCGAGGCCGGCAAGCTCAAGCGCACCGACGCCGATTTCTCGCTGTCCGACCTGGTGAAGAGCATCCACGTCATGCTGCTGCCCGGCGCGCAGGCCAGGGGCATCGCGTTCGACGTCGAGATCGCGCCCGACGTGCCCAACCTGCTGCACGGCGACAGCAACCACCTGCGCCAGATCCTGGTGAACCTGCTGTCGAACGCGATCAAGTTCACCGAGCGCGGCCGCGTCCACCTCGAGGTCACCCGGACAGGTCTCGTGGACGATGTCGCCGAACTGCGCTTCGTCGTGCAGGACACCGGCATCGGCATCCCGGAACCGGACCAGGCGCGGATCTTCAACGCGTTCGAACAGGTCGAGTCCGGGCGCGGCAGGCGTTTCGGCGGCACCGGCCTGGGCACCACCATCGCCAAGGCGCTGACCGAACTTCTGGATGGCCGCATCGGCATGGAAAGCCGTGCCGGGGCCGGCTCGCGCTTCTGGATCGACGTGCCGTTCCGGCTGTCCGAGCAGCAGGCCCAGGATTCGTCGGCGATGGCGAGCAACATCATCGCCTTCGCCGATCCATTCGTCCGCCACCGCGCCCGGGTACGCCCGCTGCGGATCCTGGTCGCCGACGACCAGTCCGCCAACCTGATGGTCATGCGCCGCCTGCTGGAGAAGGCCGGGCACCGCCCGCAGATCGTCGACGACGGCGAGGAAGTGCTGGTCGTGATCGAACACCAGACTTTCGATGCCGCGATCATCGACCTGCACATGCCCGGGATCAGCGGCGTGGAGATCATGAAACAGGCGCGCTTCATCGAGGCCGGGCGCCGGCGCACGCCGTTCATCGTGCTGACCGCCGACGCCACCGCCGACGCGCGGCTCGAATGCGAACGCGCCGGCGCGCACGCCTTCATGACCAAGCCGGTGATCGTCGAAAAGCTGCTGGAAAAGCTGGCCGAGATCGCCGAAGGCGCGGCACCGATGAAGGATGCCGCCCCGGCCGCGGCGCCCGCCATGGCCGACAAGAGCCTGATTTCGCAGCTCATCCTCGACGAGCTGCGCGAAATGGGACTGGGCGAGGAGTTCGTCCAGCGCTTCCTCGCCGAATGCGTGCGCGACGCGCGCAAGTGCCTGGCCGACCTGGAGCAGTCCGGCGGCAAGGCGGCATGGGAGGAGTTCCGCGACGCCTGCCATGCGCTCAAGGGCGCGGCCGGCAACATGGGCGCGGTCAGGCTCGCCGACAGCGCCTCGGAAGGCATGCGCATGTCGTCCGACCGGCTGGTCGCGGAGTGGAACGGTTTGCTCAACCTGCTGCGCCAGCAGCTGGAACAGGCCGCCGCCGCGCTGCGCGAGCGCGGCGACCTTGCATCGCCGGACGCCGGCTCCGAAGGCAGCTGAGCCGGCGGCAGGCGAGGGCGGTCAGCGCATCAGCGCGCTGCTTTCCGCCACGTCCGCGCTTTCTTCGGCGCCGGGACGCCGCAGCTGCGCGCGGACCAGCCGTTCCATGGTGCGCAACTGGCGTTCGCCCAGCTGCAGCGCGGTGTCCACCCAGATCCGGGTGATGCGCATCAGCTCGTCGTGGCTGACCGGATTGACGTCTTCGCGGACGCGATGCAGCGCCAGGCGCGCGGTGGCGATGCGGCGGTTCTGGCGCACCACCTCGTGCACGGCGCGCACGCCTTCGCCCTTGGGGACCAGCACGTCGACGATGCCCATGCGATGCAGTTCGTCGCTGCTGTACATCACGCCGTCGAGCATCATCCGCTCGGCCAGCTTCGGGCTGACGCGCCGCGACAGCAGCGAGTACGCGCCCATGCCGGGGAAGAGTCCGAACAGCACTTCCGGGAAGCCCATCTGCACGCCGCTCTCGGCAACGATGGTCTGACACGCGAGCGCCAGCTCGAAGCCGCCGCCGAGCGCGTCGCCGTCGACCAGCGCCACGGTGTGCGCGTTCGAATGCAGGCGCGAATGCAGCAGGTGGATGCTGTCGACGCATTCGGTGGCGTAGTGCAGCAGGCCCTCGCGATCGCGCGCGCGGATCAGCTGCAGGAACAGCGCGAGGTCGCCTCCCAGGTTGAACACGTGCGCATCGGAGGCCAGCACGATGTGGGCGATGTGGGTCTTGTCCACCTTCGACGCTTCCGCGTCGATGGCGTCGATGGCCTGCCGCGCGAACAGGCGCAGCTCGCGCAGCAGCTTCGGCGAGAAGCAGGCGCGGTAGTTGGGATTGGCGAACGCCTGCTGTCCATGCATGAAACACCAGTGCGAATCATTCGACTGGTCGTGTTCGATACGGATGGTGGAAAACGTGCTGTCGCGGTGCAGCGGTTCGACGTTGCGCATGGTGCAGGTCCCCTGAAACTGGCCACGAGCCGGCCGGGCTTACCGGCTGGCGGCCAAGCAAGGTTCTGAATCGCCCGAGTTGGGACCTCTATGCACCCAAAATGAACGAATCGCAAGCTAAAACGGCCGCAGGAGGTCATTTCCGGCGTTTTTCCGGCAACTTCGGTCGATATCCGGCCCGGCCGCGGCGAGACGCCGCCGCGTGCGACCGACGGCAATGCAGGACGTACAGCCCGTCCGGAGGGCTGGCCGGGCGACCCGGAATTACGCCGGCGGGGCCGCTTCCTCGCGCAGCTCGCGGCGCAGGATCTTGCCGACGTTGCTCTTGGGCAGTTCCTCGCGGAACTCCACGTAGCGCGGCTGCTTGTAGCCGGTAAGGTTGGCGCGCGCATGCGCCTTGACCTGGTCGGCGGTGAGCGACGGGTCCTTCTTCACGATCACCAGCTTGACCGCCTCGCCCGACTTCTCGTCCGGCACGCCGACCGCGGCGACCTCGAGCACGCCGGGCATCATCGCGACGACGTCCTCGACCTCGTTGGGGTACACGTTGAAACCGGACACCAGAATCATGTCCTTCTTGCGGTCGACGATGTAGAAGAAGCCGTCCTCGTCCATCTTCGCCATGTCGCCGGTGTGCAGCCAGCCGTCGGCGTCGATGACCTGCGCGGTTTCCGCCGGCCGGTTCCAGTAGCCCTTCATCACCTGCGGACCCTTGATGCACAGCTCGCCGACTTCGCCGGCTGGCAGCTGTGCGCCGTCCTCGCCCTTGACGCAGGCATCGGTGGACGGCACGGGCAGGCCGATCGAGCCGTTGTACTCGGCCAGGTCCATGGGGTTGATGCAGGCGGCGGGCGACGTCTCGGTCAGGCCGTAGGCCTCGACCAGGGTCACGCCGGTGACCTTCTTCCAGCGCTCGGCCACGGCGCGCTGCACGGCCATGCCGCCGCCGAGCGTGAGCCGAAGCCGGGAGAAATCGAGCTGGTCGAAGCCGGGCGTGTTGAGCAGGCCGTTGAACAGCGTGTTGACGCCGGTGATCGCGGTGAACGGGACCTTCGACAGCTCCTTGACGAAGCCGGGCATGTCGCGCGGATTGGTGATCAGGTAATTGAGCGCACCGACTTTCATGAAGACCAGACCGTTCGCCGTCAGCGAGAAGATGTGGTACAGCGGCAGCGCGGTGATGATGGTCTCGGCGCCTTCGTGCACCAGCTTGCTGACCCAGGCCGAGGCCTGCTGCATGTTCGCGACCAGGTTGCGGTGGGTGAGCATCGCGCCCTTGGCCACGCCGGTGGTGCCGCCGGTGTACTGCAGGAAGGCGATGTCGTCCTGGGAGATCGAGACCTCGGGCAGCTCGTGGCGCTGGCCGAGGGCGAGCACGTCCTTGAAGCGGACGGCGTCCGCGATGTCGTAGTCCGGCACCATCTTCTTCACGTACTTGAGCACGAAGTTGACGATCGCGCCCTTGGGGAAGCCGAGCAGGTCGCCCAGCCCGGTGGTGATGACCTGCGTGACCGCCGTGCCGTCGAGGGCCTGCTGCACCGTGGTACCGAAGTTGTCGAGCACGAGGATGACGGTCGCACCCGAGTCGACGAGCTGGTGCTTGAGCTCGCGCGGCGTGTACATGGGATTGACGTTCACCACCGTCAGGCCGGCGCGCAGGATGCCGAAGGTGGCGATCGGGTACTGCAGGCAGTTGGGCATCATGATCGCGACGCGATCGCCCTTCTTGAGCTTCAGTTCGCCCAGCAGGTACGCGGCGAACTGGCGGCTGAGCGCGTCGATCTGCGCGTAGGTGAGCGTCTTGCCCATGTTGGCGAAGGCCGGGCGGTCCCTGTACTTGCGGATCGATCCTTCCAGCACGGCGGGGATCGAGGAGAACTCGTCGACGTCGATTTCGGCCGGGATGCCGGCGGGGTAATGGGCCAGCCAGGGACGTTCGATCGTCATGTCGCTCTCTCTCCGATGTTCCATTGCCGACCGCGACCATGCGGGCGTGCCTTGATCGATTGGAGCATAGGCTCTAGGCCCCCGCAAGGCGGCGTGCGGGTCCGTATGGACAGCTGTCGCAGTGGCCCGCAAACGGGTAGGCTGGATCGCTTGGGGCAGGAACGTCAGTGATGATGCCGATGCAGGGGATCCGGCCATGCAACGCCGCTCGCGGGCTCCGATGGCTGCCCGCCCTGGGCGTCCTGCTCGCTGTGCTGGTGCTCGCCGCGGGCTGCCGCCGCGAGTCCGCCGAGCAGGCGTTGCGACGGGACGTTGCCTCGCTGCAGGCGGCAATCGAAGCGCGCGACGCGGGGGCGGTGGCGAAGTTCCTGGCCGACGACTTCATTGGCGACGACGGACTCGACCGCGATGGCGCGCGCCGCCTGGCAGCGATCCATTTCATGCGCAACGCCAGCGTCGGCGTCACTACGGGCCCGCTCGACATCCGCCTGCAGGGCGATGATCACGCCACCGTCCGCACGACGGTGGTGCTGACGGGCGGGAGCGGAAGGCTGCTCCCGGACAGCGGACGCGTGCACGCGGTCACCCTGGGCTGGCGTCGCGAGGGCGGTGATTGGCGCGTGACCAGCCTGTCGCGGGAATCCCCGTAGCGAACCCGCGGCGGGGCAGGGCGTCCGCTGCGGAGCGGGATCGCCTGCGTCGGTGATCCGCCCAACAGGAAAAGGCGACCCGAAGGCCGCCCTTTCCGCTGTTGCCGCGGGCCGGGCTTGCGCCCGTCCCGGAGCCGGTGTCAGGCCTTCTTCGCCGCCAGCTGGCGCAGCACGTACTGCAGCAGGCCGCCGTGGCGGAAGTACTCGACTTCCTTCGGCGTCAGCAGCATCACGTGGACCTCGAACGACTTGCTGCTGCCGTCCGCGCCGGTGGCCACGACCGTGGCCGTCTTCGACGCACCGTCCTGCAGGCCGGTGATGTCGAACGTCTCCGAGCCGTCCAGGCCCAGCGACTGCGCGTTCTCGCCGTCCTTGAACTGCAGCGGCAGCACGCCCATGCCGACCAGGTTGGAGCGGTGGATGCGCTCGAAGCTCTCGGCGATCACCGCCTTGACGCCCAGCAGGATCGTGCCCTTGGCCGCCCAGTCGCGCGACGAGCCGGTGCCGTATTCCTTGCCGGCGATGACCACCAGCGGCGTACCGTCGGCCTTGTACTTCATGGCCGCGTCGTAGATCGCCATCTTCTCCGGCGGCTGCGCGCCGAAGTACAGGGTGTTGCCGCCTTCCTCGCCACCGAAGAACTGGTTCTTGATGCGGATGTTGGCAAACGTGCCGCGCACCATCACGTCGTCGTTGCCGCGGCGCGAGCCGTAGCTGTTGAAGTCGGCCGGCTGCACGCCGCGCTCCTGCAGGAAGCGGCCCGCGGGCGAATCCTGCTTGATGTTGCCGGCCGGAGAGATGTGGTCGGTGGTGATCGAGTCGCCGAACAGGCCGAGCACGCGCGCACCGTGGATGTCGTCGATGTCGCCGACGTCCATCGTCATGCCGTCGAAGTAGGGCGGGTTCTTGATGTAGGTCGAGGCCTCGTCCCACTGGTAGGCCAGGGTGTCGGGCGACTGGATGTCGTTCCAGCGGCTGTCGCCCTTGAACACGTCGGCGTAGTTCTGCGCGAACAGCTCCGGGCCGACGGTCGCGGCGATCATGTCGCCGATTTCCTTGTTGGTCGGCCAGATGTCGCGCAGGTAGACCGGATTGCCGTCCGGATCGTGCCCGATCGGATCGTTGGTGAGGTCGATGTCGATGGTGCCGGCGATCGCGTAGGCGACCACCAGCGGCGGCGAGGCGAGGTAGTTCATCTTCACCTCGGCGTGGATGCGGCCCTCGAAGTTGCGGTTGCCCGAGAGCACCGCAGCCACCGCGAGATCGTTCTCGGCAATGCCCTTGGAGACCGCTTCGGGCAGCGGGCCGGAGTTGCCGATGCAGGTGGTGCAGCCGTAGCCGACCACGTAGAAGCCGAGCTTCTCCAGGTCGTCCATCAGCCCGGCCTTCTTCAGGTAGTCGGTGACCACCAGCGAGCCCGGCCCGAGCGAGGTCTTGACCCACGGCGCGGCCTTCAGGCCCTTGGCCGCGGCGTTGCGCGCCAGCAGGCCGGCGCCCAGCATCACCGCCGGGTTGGACGTGTTCGTGCAGGAGGTGATCGCGGCGATCACGACTGAACCATCGGTCAGCTCGTGATCCTCTTCCTGCAGGCGGATCTTCGAGATCGGCTTGGCGGCGAGGCGCTGCGCCTGCGGCTGGTCGCCGCCCTCGGCGTCGAGTTCGTGCACCGCGCAGCCGACGCCGTTCTTGCGGCCCCGGGTCATGCCGCCGACGTTTTCCTCGAAATTCTTCTTCATGTCGCTCAGCAACACGCGGTCCTGCGGGCGCTTCGGACCGGCGAGCGAGGGCTGCACGGTGGACAGGTCGAGCTCCAGCGTGGCCGAGTACTCGGCGTGCGGGGAGTCCGGCTCGTGCCACAGGCCCTGCGCCTTGGCATAGGCTTCGACCAGCGCGATCTGCTCGTCGCTGCGGCCGGACAGGTGCAGGTAGCGGATCGATTCGGCGTCGACCGGGAAGATGCCGCAGGTCGCGCCGTACTCGGGCGCCATGTTGGCGATCGTGGCGCGGTCGGCCAGCGGCAGGTGCTGCAGGCCGTCGCCGTGGAATTCGACGAACTTGCCGACCACGCCGTGCTTGCGCAGCATCTGGGTGACGGTGAGCACCAGGTCGGTGGCGGTGGCGCCTTCGGGCAGCTTGCCGGTGAGGCGGAAGCCGACGACCTGCGGGATCAGCATCGACGAGGGCTGGCCCAGCATCGCGGCCTCGGCCTCGATGCCGCCCACGCCCCAGCCGAGCACGCCGATGCCGTTGATCATGGTGGTGTGCGAGTCGGTGCCGAACACGGTGTCCGGGAACGCCCAGCTTTCGCCGTCGAGCTCGCGCTCCATGACCACGCGGGCCAGGTTCTCCAGGTTCACCTGGTGGACGATGCCGGTGTTGGGCGGCACCACCTTGAAGTTCTCGAACGCCTTCTGGCCCCAGCGCAGGAAGCCGTAGCGCTCCTTGTTGCGTTCGAACTCGATCTTGCCGTTGAGGTCCAGCGCGTCCGGGCGGCCGAACACGTCGACCTGCACCGAGTGGTCGATCACCAGCTCGGAGGGGATCAGCGGGTTGATCTGGTCCGGCTGGCCGCCGAGCCTGGTCACCGCGTCGCGCATCGCGGCCAGGTCGACCACGCAGGGCACGCCGGTGAAGTCCTGCAGCACCACGCGCGCGGGCATGAAGGCGATTTCGGTGGCCGGCTCGGCCTTCGGGTCCCACTTGGCGACGGCCTCGATGTGCTCCTTGCCGACGGTCATGCCGCCGTCCTCGTTGCGCAGCAGGTTCTCCAGCAGGATCTTCATCGAGAAGGGCAGGCGGGCGATGTCGAACTTTTCGCCCAGCTTCGGCAGGCTGGCGTAGGTGTAGGACTTGCCGTTGACGTCCAGGCGGGCGCGGGTGGCGAAGGAATCGCTCATGGGGCGAATACTCCTGTGGCTGGGGGCGGAGGACCCTGGCGGTTGGGCCGGCGGGGGCTGGGAATCAGCACAGTATGACGGATTGAGTATGATTTTTGAAGTATGTATGCTCCGTCCATACTTCAGATCCGGAAGGAGGTGCCCATGGAAGCGACGGTAGCCGAGCGCGGCCAGATCACCCTGCCCAAGGCGGTGCGCGACGCGCTGGGCCTGAGCAAGGGCACCATTCTCAAGGTCGAACTCGATGGTGGCCGCATCATCCTGCGCAAGAGCGTCGACGATGCGATCTCGCGCGCGCGCGGGCGCTTCAAGCTCGACGGTTTCGCCGACACCCGCGAGGCCATGACCACAATCCGCGGGCGCGGCCCCGGGGATGCGCCCGAAGGGCGGGGCGGCGAATGATCGCGATCGACACCCCCGCGCTGGTCGACCTGCTGGCCGACGGTCCGGATGCCGACGCGGTGGAACTGTGCCTGCGCCAGTGCCTGGGCAGTGGTCCGGTGGTGGTCTGCGATGTGGTGCTGGCCGAGCTGTGCAGCGCGCTCAAGGACGGCTCCGAGGCGCTGGCCGCGCTCGAGGAGATGAGCATCCGCTATCTGCCTACCGAGGCCAAGTCGGCGCTGCGTGCCGGCGAGATGCAGCGCCGGCACCGCCAGCGCGAAGGTGGCGGCCTGCGCGCGGTCCCGGATTTCCTGACCGGCGCGCACGCGCTGATGCAGTGCAACGGCCTGATCACGCGCGACGCGCGCTTTTACCGTGACTACTTCAAGGGGCTGAAGCTGGTGGTCCCGGCGGCATAGGGAGGGGTTTCTTCCGGGCGTGGGAGGCGGGGCCTATCCCAGCCGGCTCTGGCTCTCGACCGCCGCGGCCATCTGCCTGCGCGCAATGAGGAAGTCGAGCAGGCTGCCGCCCATCTGCCGCCAAAGCACCGCCGAGCGCAGCGCGGCCAGCAACAGGGCGCGGATTTCCGAGACGATGTCGCTCTGGCCGAGGTAGTGCGGGTTGCCCTGCACCATCACCTTGGGCCGCAGGTTGCTGATCGTGTCCGAGTACAGCTTGCCCAGCGCGGTGAGCACGTCCGGGTGGCTGCTGCCCAGGCGTTCGGCCAGCGGCTGCGTCGCGACGATGCCGTCATGGACCTGCCGGGCCATCGCGTCGTCGCGCACGAAGCGGCGTTCGATCTGCAGCACCGCCAGGGCGAGCCGGGGCAGGGCTTCGTCCTTGTTCCGGCTGCCCAGGTAGTCGCGCAGCAGCAGCAGGCCCGGGCGCAGGTCGCCCGCGCCGCCGTAGACGGCTTCCGGCGACTCGGCATCGATGCGGAACACGCTGTCGAGCGCGGTCGCCAGCACCGAGGCATCGGCCTGGCCGGTGTCGGCGATGCGCCGCACCTGCTTCAGCGCCTGCATCAGGCCGGCGAGGGCGAGGACCCGTTCTTGCATCATTCCGCAGTGCTCCCGGCAATCGTGCCGTTGTGGTGGCGCCGCGGTTCCAGCGGCGCATCGGTGGCGGCGATCACGGCGCCGCCCAGGCAATGGTCGCCATCGTAAAGCACCAGCGATTGCCCGGGCGTCACCGCGCGCTGCGGCTGTGCGAAGCGCACGTGCAGGCTGCCGTCGTCGCGCACCCGCACGTCGCAGGCCTGCGCCTGCTGGCGGTAGCGCGTCTGCGCGCTGCACGCGAACGCAGCCGCGGGTGGCGCACCGTCGATCCAGTGCGCGGCTTCGGTCCAGGTGTTGTCCGAAAGCAGGTAACGGCTGTCGCTGCCCTGGTCGACGACCAGCACGTTGCGTCCGACGTCCTTGTCGACCACGTACCACGGCGCCGCCGCGAACCCGCGCAGGCCGCCGATCTGCAGCCCCTCGCGCTGGCCGAGGGTGAAATAGAACACGCCCGGATGGGTGCCGACCACGCGCCCGTCCGGCGTCTGCATTTCGCCGGGGCGGGCGGGCAGGTAGCGCGACAGGAACTCGCGGAAGTCGCGCTCGCCGATGAAGCAGATGCCGGTGGAGTCCTTCTTCGCCGCGGTCGGCAGCCCGGCCTCGGCCGCCATGCGGCGCACGTCGGCCTTGGGCAGCTCGCCGAGCGGAAACAGGGTGGCCGCCAGCTGTTCCTGCCCGAGCTGGTGCAGGAAGTAGCTCTGGTCCTTGCCGCCGTCGCGTGCACGCAGCAGGCGCCAGCGGCCGTTCGCCCGGTCGATGCGGGCGTAGTGGCCGGTGGCGATGCGTTCGGCGCCGAGCTCGCGGGCGGCGTCAAGGAAGTGCTTGAACTTGATCTCGCGGTTGCACAGCACGTCCGGGTTGGGCGTGCGCCCGGCGGCGTATTCGGCGAGGAAGTGCTCGAACACCCCGGCCCAGTATTCGCCGGAAAAATCGCGGAAGTGAATCGGGATGCCGAGCCGGCCGCAGACCGCCACGGCGTCGCGGCGGTCGTCCTCGGCGCGGCAGTCGCCGCTGCCGTCGTCGGCCCAGTTCTGCATGAACAGGCCGGCGATCGGTTCGCCGGCGTCGCGCAGCAGCAGGGCGGCGACCGAGGAGTCGACGCCGCCGGACATGCCCACCATCACCCGTGCGATCACGGCGCGTCGTCCCGCGGGATTGCCGGGAAGCCATCGAAAGCGCTCCCGCCCGGCGCGGACCGCAGCAGCGACAGCGGATACCGCTGCCCGGCGAGGAAGTCTTCCACCACCTGCCACACCAGCGGGCTGCGGTGGCGGTCGCGTCCGGCCCGCAGTTCGGCGGGCGTCAGCCACAGCGCGCGCACGATGCCATCATCGAGCGGGCGGGCAGGGTCGTGGCGCTCGGGTTCGGCCGCGAAGGCCAGGCGCAGGTAGTGGCGGCCGGCACCGCCGTCGGCCTGGACCGGTGCCTGCCACTGGTAGAAGCCGATGAAGCCGGTCAGGCGGACGTCCCAGCCCGTTTCCTCGCGGGTTTCGCGCAGCGCGGCGTGTTCGAGGCTTTCGTCCGGCTCCAGGTGCCCGGCCGGCTGGTTGATCACCAGGCGGCCGTTGCTGCGTTCCTCGACGCACAGCAGGCGGCCGCCGTCGACCACGACGGTGGCGACGGTGACGTCTGGCTGCCAGAAGCGGTTTTCGCGGGGCGACATGCGGCCATTGTCGACTGCGTGCGCCGCACGCGTCCACGCCGGCGGCATCGGCGGTCGTATAAAATCGCGGGATGGGCAACGAGCACGAACAGGATCGAGACCACGGCGTCGCCGTGGAGACCAGCCGTCCGGAAGTGGCGCGGCCGCCGCTGTATTCCGTCCTGCTGCTGAACGACGACTACACGCCGATGGATTTCGTGGTCGACGTGCTGACCCGCTTCTTCGGCATGGGCATCGACAAGGCCACCCAGGTCATGTTGCACGTCCACACCCGCGGCCGCGGCGTTTGCGGGGTGTTCACGCGCGAGGTGGCCGAATCGAAGGTGGCCCAGGTCAACGAGTACTCCCGGCTCAACCAGCATCCACTGCTTTGCACGATGGAGAAGGCGTGACCGGACCGGGAGCACCGGCGGAACACTGAATCCCGGCCTCGCACGGTTCCAAGGCAACTTGCGGGGCGGGCCGGATCAACCTACAAAGACCGGCAAGGACGCCATGGCGGGTAGATGGAAAAACCCGCGGCCATCCCCATCTCGGTCGTAGTGATTTCCGGAGGCTCCCGCCCCATGTTCAGCAAGGATCTCGAATACACCATCGGCCAGTGCTACAAGCACGCCCGCGAGGCGCGCGACGAGTACATGACGGTCGAACACCTGTTGCTCGCACTGCTCGACAATCCGTCCGCCGAAGCGGTACTCAAGTCCACCGGCGCCGACTTCGAACGCCTGCGCAGCGACCTCGAGCAGGCCATCGCCAGTTCCGTCACGCGCCTGCCCGAGGACGATGTCCGCGACACCCAGCCCACGCTCGGCTTCCAGCGCGTGCTGCAGCGTGCCGTCTACCACGTCCAGTCGTCCGGCAAGAAGGAGGTCACCGGCGCCAACGTGCTGGTGGCGATCTTCGGCGAGAAGGACTCGCACGCGGTCTACTACCTCAACCAGCAGGACGTCTCCCGCCTGGACGTGGTGAACTACCTCTCGCACGGCATCTCCAAGTCGCAGCTTGACGAGCTGCACGACAGCCAGGACGCCGCCCAGGGCGAGATGGAAGGCGAGCCCGGCAAGGGCGGCGGCGACCCGCTCGTGGAGTTCGCCACCAACCTCAACGCGTTGGCCGAGGAGGGCAGGATCGACCCGCTGGTCGGCCGCAGCGAGGAGGTCGAGCGCACCATCCAGGTCCTGTGCCGCCGGCGCAAGAACAACCCGCTCTACGTCGGCGAGGCGGGCGTGGGCAAGACCGCGCTGGCCGAGGGGCTGGCGCGACGCATCGTCGAGGGCGAGGTGCCCGAGGTGCTGAGGACGGCAGTGATCTATTCGCTGGACCTGGGCGCGCTGGTTGCCGGGACCAAGTACCGCGGCGACTTCGAGAAGCGCCTGAAGTCCGTGCTGGCGGCGCTGAAGAAGGTGCCCGACGCGGTGCTGTTCATCGACGAGATCCACACCATCATCGGCGCCGGCTCGGCCAGCGGCGGCACGATGGACGCCAGCAACATGATCAAGCCCGCGCTGGCCTCGGGCGAGCTGCGCTGCATCGGCTCGACCACGTTCCAGGAATACCGCGGCATCTTCGAGAAGGACCACGCGCTGGCGCGGCGCTTCCAGAAAGTCGACATCGTCGAACCCACGGTGGGCGAGGCGGTCGAGATCCTGCGCGGCCTGCGCAACCGCTACCAGGAGCACCACGACGTGCGCTACAGCGACGAGGCCCTGCAGGCGGCCGTGGACCTGTCGGTCAAGCACATCGGCGACCGCCTGCTGCCGGACAAGGCCATCGACGTGATCGACGAGGCCGGCGCCCGGCAGCGGCTGCTGCCCGACGACGAGCGCCACGAGCTGATCGACGTCGAGCAGATCGAGCTGATCGTGGCCAAGATGGCGCGCATCCCGGCCAAGCAGGTCAGCGCCTCCGACAAGGACGTGCTCGAGCACCTGGAGCGCAACCTGAAGATGGTGATCTTCGGCCAGGATCCGGCGATCGAGTCGCTGACCTCGGCGATCAAGCTGGCCCGCTCGGGCCTGGCCAACCCGGACAAGCCGATCGGCAACTTCCTGTTCGCCGGTCCCACCGGCGTGGGCAAGACCGAGGTGACCAAGCAGCTCGCGCTGCAGCTGGGCATCGAGCTGGTGCGCTTCGACATGAGTGAATACATGGAGTCGCATTCGGTCAGCCGCCTGATCGGCGCGCCGCCGGGCTACGTCGGTTTCGACCAGGGCGGTCTGCTGACCGAGAAGATCGTCAAGACCCCGCACTGCGTGCTGCTGCTCGACGAGGTGGAGAAGGCGCACCCGGACATCTTCAACATCCTGCTGCAGGTCATGGACCGCGGCATCCTCACCGACACCAACGGCCGCGAAGCCAATTTCCGCAACGTGATCCTGGTGATGACCACCAACGCCGGCGCGGCGCAGGCCTCGCGGCGCACGATCGGTTTCACCACCCAGGACCACAGCACGGACGCGATGGAGGTGATCCGCAAGGGATTCAGCCCGGAGTTCCGCAACCGGCTGGACGCGATCGTGCAGTTCCAGGCGCTGGGCTTCGAGCACATCCTGCGGGTGGTGGACAAGTTTCTGATCGAGCTGGAAGCCCAGCTGCACGAGAAGGGCGTGACCCTGTCGACCACGCCGGCCGCGCGCGACTGGCTGGCCCAGCACGGCTTCGATCCGCTGATGGGCGCGCGCCCGATGTCGCGCCTGCTGCAGGACAAGATCAAGCGTCCGCTGGCCGACGAACTCCTGTTCGGCAAGCTGGTCCACGGCGGCCGGGTCGGCGTGGACGCGGTCGACGGCGAGATCGTCCTCGATGTGCAGTCGGAGCCTGAGAAGCTGCTGCCGGCGACGGTGGAGTAGCCGCCCGGAGCGGTGCGCGGCCGGCCGGTCGCGCACCATCGCCAGGGACCAGACACGGAAAAGGCGGCCTTCGGGCCGCCTTTCTTGATCCGGGTTGCCGCCTCAGCGGTGCCGGTAGGTGATCCGCCCCTTGGTCAGGTCGTAAGGCGTCATTTCCACCTTGACCCGGTCGCCGGTGAGGATGCGGATGTAGTTCTTGCGCATGCGCCCGGAGATGTGGGCGATGATCTCGTGGCCGTTCTCCAGCTTCACCCGGAACATGGTGTTCGGGAGGGTTTCGGAGACCGTGCCTTCAAATTCAATGACGTCGTCTTTCGCCATGCGTCCTGGACTGCTGTACGTGGATTCCGGACGCGTTGAGCGGCCGAACAAGCCGCGTATTCTGCCACGGCCGGGGCCGGCACGCAAAATTTCCGTTAACGGGCAACCTGGGAGGCAACCGCGGACGCGGCGAGGTCGCGGGCCGGCAGGTGGTCGAAACGCGCCGTCCAGGGTCCCGGCGGGCCGGGTTGCCGGCACAGCGCCTCGACGGTGGCGACGAAACGTTCGCGCGGCCAGGATTCGGCGCCCAGCCGCAGCAGGTGGGCGTTCTCGACCTGCGCGTCGAGCAGCGGCCATTCCCACTGCCGCAGCCGGTGGGCGAGGGCGGCCAGCGCCACCTTGGAGCCGCCGCTCGCGGACGAGAACATGCTCTCGCCGAAGAACATCCGGCCGATGGCGACCCCGTACAGGCCGCCGACGAGCGCATCGCCGTCGAACACTTCCACGCTGTGGGCATGCCCCAAGCCATGCAGGGCGACGTAGGCGTTGCGCATGTCCGTCGTGATCCACGTGCCGCGCTGGCCGGCGCGGGGAGCGCTGGCGCAGGCGTCGATCACGTCCGCGAAGGCGGTATCGGCGCGCACCTCCCAGCGGCTGCCGCGAAGGCTGCGCCGGAAGCGGGACGACAGGTGCACGGCATCGGTGCGGAACACCGTGCGCGGGTCCGGCGACCACCACAGGATCGGCTGGCCTTCCGAGTACCAGGGGAAGATCCCGTGCGTGTAGGCATCGAGCAGTCGCGCGGGCGACAGGTCGCCGCCGGCGGCCAGCAGGCCATCGGGTTCGCGCAGGGCGCGGGAGACCGGCGGGAACGGCGCACCCGGATCGTCGCCCAGCCAGGCGGGCAGTTCGATGCTCATCGGGTCCATTGTAGGAGCGACGGAAGCCGCGGGCTTTTCGCCGGCATCCTGATGAATCCCGGAAAGGCTCGCGGCTTCCGCCGCTCCTACGATGACGCCCGGAACGGCGAGTGGCTGGCCAACGCCGCCGCGTGGCGATCGATATCCATCGATTCCTCCCCGCACCATGCACGCAGGGCCTGCGCGAAGGCCGGATCCGAGATCCAGTGCCGGCTGCGCACGCGCGCGGGCAGGAAGCCGCGGGCGATCTTGTGCACGCCCTGCGCCCCCGGCTCGAACGTCGTCAACCCCTCGCGCAGGCAGTACTCGATGCCCTGGTAGTAGCAGGTCTCGAAGTGCAGGCCCGGCACTTCCCGGAACGCACCCCAGTAGCGCCCGTACAGCGTGTCGCCGCCGCGCAGGCACAGGGCGCCGGCGATGGGGTCGCCGTCCTGGTCGGCCAGGAACAGCACCAGGCTGCGTGGCATCTCCGCGGCGAGATGGCGGACGAAGTCGAGGCTGATCGCCGGGTGGTTGCCGTACTCGGCAAAGGTCTGCAGGTACAGCGCGTGGATCGCCTGCAGGTCGGCCCCGGTCGCCTCGTCGCCGTGCACGATGCGGAACCCGACGCCGGCCCGCGCCACCTTCGCGCGCTCCTGGCGGATGTTCTTGCGGTGCTTGTGGTCCATCGCGGCGAGGAAGTCGTCGAAGTCGCGCCAGCCGCGGTCGTTGTGCCAGTGGTACTGCAGGTCGGTGCGCGACAACCATCCGGATCCGAACGCATCGGCTTCTTCGTGCAGGTGGAAGTTCACGTGCGCCGACGACAGCCCTTCGTCGCTGGCCACGGCGACCATCGCCTCGAGCAACGCCCGCCGCGCCGCGTCATCGCGCGCAAGCAGCCGCGGCCCGGTCACGGGCGAGTAGGGCACCGCGCACAGGAGCTTCGGGAAGTAGTCCTGCCCGTAGCGCACATAGGCGTGCGCCCAGGCGTGGTCGAACACGAATTCGCCGTGCGAGTTGTTCTTGAGGTAGCCGGGCGCGGCGGCGGCCAGCCGCTCGCCGTCCCACAGCGTCAGGTGATGCGGCGTCCAGCCCCACTCCGGGCGGATGCAGTCGTGGCGTTCGAGGCCTTCGAGGAAGGCGTGGGCGACGAAGGGATTGCGGCCATCGTGCAGCGCATCCCACGCGGCGGCGGGGACGTCGGCCAGTCGATCGAGGATGCGGATGTTGCTCAACAAAGCGCCTCCATCGTCCGGGCATTCACTGCAGGAGCGGCTTCAGCCGCGAGCTTCTTCGTTCAACCACGCGGCGCCATTGGGCAAAAGCTTGCGGCTGAAGCCGCCCCTGCATGGGCACGGTATGTCCGCCGGCGTCGCCGCTACTCGCCCTTGTCCAGGAACCGCTCCGCGTCCAGCGCCGCCATGCAGCCGAAACCGGCCGAGGTGATCGCCTGCCGGTAGTGCTGGTCGGCCACGTCGCCGGCGGCGAACACGCCCTTGACCGAGGTTTCGGTCGCGCCGCCGCCCAGGCCCGAGCGGATCTCCAGGTAGCCGTTGTTCATCGCAAGCTGGCCTTCGAACAGCGAGGTGTTGGGCGTGTGCCCGATGGCGACGAAGAACCCGTGCACGTCGATCTCGCGGGTGCTGTCGTCCTGCACCGACTTCACGCGCAGCCCGGTCACGCCGGCGTCGTTGCCCAGCACTTCATCGACGACGTGGTGCCAGACCGGTTCGATCTTGCCGGCCTGGATCTTGGCCTGCAGCTTGTCCTGCATGATCTTTTCCGCGCGCAGGGTGTCGCGGCGGTGCACCAGGTAGACCTTGCGCGCGATGTTGGACAGGTACAGCGCTTCCTCGACCGCGGTGTTGCCGCCGCCGACCACGGCCACGTCCTGTTCCTTGTAGAAGAAGCCGTCGCAGGTTGCGCAGGCCGACACGCCGCGGCCCTTGAACGCCTCTTCCGACGGCAGCCCCAGGTACTTGGCCGTGGCGCCGGTGGCGATGACCAGCGCGTCGCAGGTGTAGTCGCCGTTGTCGCCCTTGAGGCGGAACGGGCGCTGCGACAGGTCCGCGGTATGGATGTGGTCGAAGATGGTTTCGGTTTCGAAGCGCTCGGCATGCGCCTGCATACGCGCCATCAGGTCCGGGCCCATCAGGCCGTGGGCGTCGCCGGGCCAGTTGTCGACCTCGGTGGTGGTCATCAGCTGGCCGCCCATCTGCAGGCCGGTGACGACCACGGGCTTGAGGTTGGCGCGCGCCGCGTAGACGGCGGCGGTCCAGCCGGCGGGACCGGAACCGAGGATCAGCAGGCGGCAGTGCTTGGAAGTGCTCATGTATACTCGCGGATGGAATGAAACGCGCCTGGAAAGCGGCAGGAATACCGCGCTCCGGGCGACGTTGCGGGACCATTAGCTTGGCGACCGCAACGCCGCTTATCAAGGTGCGCCGGCAGACCTGAGCGTGCCGCCATGCGTTGCATTGCCGCCACGCGAGAACGAATCCCCAGCCCGCACATCACTGTGCGGGCTTTCACCATGTCGGGCCTGCGGGTTTGGTGCCTGCGGCCGTGAATCCGGAGAGTAGCGATGCGTATCGGCGTACCCAGGGAAACCAAGACACTTGAAGGCCGCGTCGCGCTGGTGCCGGCGGCGGCGGGCGACCTCGTCAAGCGCGGCCACGAGGTGTGGCTGGAGAAGGACGCGGGCGTGAAGTCCGGTTTCAGGGACGACGACTACACCGCGCTGGGCGTGAAGATCGCCCCCGACGCGGCCGCGCTGTACGAAAAGGGCGAGATGATCGTCAAGGTCAAGGAGCCGATCGCCGGCGACCTGCAGCACCTGCGCCAGGACCACCTGCTGTTCTGCTACCTGCACCTGGCTGCCGAGCCCGCGCTGACGAAGCAGCTGCTCGACATCGGCCTGACCGGCGTCGCCTTCGAGACCGTCGAGCTGCCCAACGGCGACCTGCCGCTGCTGGCGCCGATGTCGATCGTGGCCGGCAAGATCGGCGTCCAGGTCGGCACCCACCTGCTGCACCAGCCCATGGGCGGCAAGGGCAAGCTGCTCGGCGGCCTGCCGTCGACCGAGCGCGGCAACGTGGTGGTGTTCGGCGCGGGCAAGGCCGGCGGCGCGTCCGCCGCGCTGGCCGCCTCGGCCGGCGCCAACGTCACCGTGTTCGAAATGCGCCAGGACCGCATGGACGAAATGATGCGCCTGGGCAACAACGTCACCGCGCTGTACCCGTACCACGACGTGGTCGCGCGCGCCGTAGCCGCCGCCGACCTGGTGGTCGGTGCGGTGCTGGTCACCGGCGCCAGGGCCCCGCACGTGGTGACCCGCGAGATGCTCCGCGACATGGAGGACGGCAGCGTGCTGGTCGACATCGCCATCGACCAGGGCGGCTGCTTCGAGACCTCGCGCCCGACCAACTGGAAGGAGCCGACCTACGTGGAGGAGGGCGTGACCCACTTCTGCGTGACCAACATGCCCGGCGCGGTGCCGCAGACGTCCTCGCAGGCGATCTGCGCGGCGATCCTGCCGTGGGTCAACAAGCTGGCGGCCGGCGGCGAGTGGCGTGGCAACCAGGCGCTGGTGCGCGGCATCAACGTCGAGGGCGGCAAGCTGGTGCATCCCGCACTCGAGGGGATGGCCCTCTAGCCGGACCGCTGCCGCCCCGACTGTCTCGTGGGAGCGGCCATGGCCGCGATTGGCCCCGATCCGGGTCGCGGCCGCGGCCACTCCCGCCAATCGGGAAGGCCGCCTGCAAGGGTCCCGGCAACCCCCGGCAGTGGTCGCGCCCGGGTAATTGTGCGTAGAATCATTCGATTGCAGGGTTTTCTTAAGGTCTGACCGCACGGTGGCACGCCCGATCACGGAACGCAGCAAGCGACAGCGCGCTGGCGCGGCGAAGGACGCCGCGAAAGCGCCGAACCCGCGTCGCCAACGCCTCTGGCGCGACATCGCGCTGATCCTGATCGCGCCGCTGCTGCTGTACCTGCTGGCCAGCCTGCTGTCGTTCTCGCCCGGCGACCCGGGCTGGTCGAATTCGGGCAGCGTGACCGGGCCGCTGCACAACGTCGGCGGCCCGATCGGCGCGATGCTCGCGGATGTACTGCTGGGCCTCACCGGCTACGTCGCGTTTTTGCTGCCGGTGATGCTGGGCGCGGTCGCCTGGATCGCGCTGTTCGGCATGGACAGCGACGGCGACGGACAGGCCGACCTGGGGCCTGCCTTGCGCCTGGTCGGTATCGTCGGCTTCCTGGTCTCGTCCACCGGCCTGCTGTACCTGCGCGTGGGCAACGTCGAGAATTTTTCGGCCGGCGCCGGCGGCATCCTCGGCCGGCTGGTCGGCAATTCACTCTACGGCGGCTTCGGGCCGGTCGGCGGCAACCTGTTCCTGCTCGCGCTGCTGCTGGTGTCGGTGACGCTGGCCACGGGCCTGTCCTGGCTGGCGGTCATGGATCGCATCGGCCAGTGGGCATTGAAACTGCCGGCGCTGTTCCGCCGCGGCAGCCAGCAGGCGGCCGAGTGGCAGGAGGCGCGGGCCTACCGCGAGGAGCGCACCGAGACGCGCAAGATCGAGACCGAACTGCGCGCCAAGCGCGAGAAGGTGAAGATCGAACCACCACCGGCGCAGGTGGTGGAAAAGAGCGACCGCGCCAAGCGCGAACAGCAGATCCCGCTGTTCCACGTCGGCGACGGCACCGGCATCCCGCCGCTGGCCCTGCTCGACGATCCCAAGCCGCAGCCCAAGGGCTACGACGAGGACACGCTGGAAACCCTGTCGCGGCAGATCGAATTCAAGCTCAAGGATTTCCGCATCGAGGCGCAGGTCGTCGGCGCCTATCCGGGACCGGTGATTACCCGCTTCGAGATCGAGCCGGCGCCGGGCATCAAGGTCAGCCAGATCAGTTCGCTGGACAAGGACATCGCGCGTGGCCTGTCGGTGAAGTCGGTGCGCGTGGTCGACGTGATCCCGGGCAAGTCGGTGATCGGCCTGGAAACGCCGAACACGCACCGCGAGATGATCTATCTCAGCGAACTGCTGCGCTCGAAGGAATACGACAAGGCCGCCAGCCCGCTGACGCTCGCACTGGGCAAGGACATCGCCGGCCGCCCGACGGTCGCCGATCTCGCGCGCATGCCGCACCTGCTGGTCGCCGGCACCACCGGCTCGGGCAAGTCGGTGGCGGTCAACGCGATGGTGCTGTCGCTGCTGTACAAGGCTTCCGCCCAGGACGTGCGGATGCTGATGATCGACCCGAAGATGCTGGAGCTGTCCGTCTACCAGGGCATCCCGCACCTGCTGGCGCCGGTGGTCACCGACATGAAGGAGGCCGCCAACGGCCTGCGCTGGTGCGTGGCCGAGATGGAGCGCCGCTACAAGCTGATGAGCGCGGTCGGCGTGCGCAACCTGGCCGGCTTCAACAAGAAGGTCAAGGACGCGCAGGACAGCGGGCAGCCGCTGCTGGACCCGCTGTTCAAGCCCAACCCCGAGTCGGACGAAGTCGCGCAGCCGCTCGAAACCCTGCCTTTCATCGTCGTGATCATCGACGAGTTCGCCGACATGATGATGATCGTCGGCAAGAAGGTGGAAGAGCTGATCGCCCGCCTGGCGCAGAAGGCGCGCGCGGCCGGCATCCACCTGGTGCTGGCGACGCAGCGGCCGTCGGTGGACGTCATCACCGGCCTGATCAAGGCCAACATTCCCACGCGCATCGCGTTCCAGGTGTCGAGCAAGATCGACTCGCGCACCATCCTCGACCAGTCCGGGGCGGAAACGCTGCTCGGCCACGGCGACATGCTCTACCTGCCGCCGGGCACTGCGCTGCCCGAGCGCGTGCACGGTGCGTTCGTGTCGGACGAGGAAGTGCACCGCGTGGTCGAGCACCTCAAGCAGAGCGGCGGCGGCCCGGACTACATCGAAGGCGTGCTGGAGGAAGTGCAGACGATGGGCGACGGCGTCGTCGTCGGCGCCACCGGCCTGCCGGAAGCCAGCAGCAGCGGCGACGAGAGCGACCCGCTGTACGACGAAGCCGTGCGCATCGTCACCGAAACCCGGCGCGCGTCGATCTCCGGCGTGCAGCGACGGCTGAAGATCGGCTACAACCGCGCGGCGCGGCTGGTCGAGGCGATGGAGGCCGCGGGCGTGGTGTCGCCGCCCGAGCACAACGGCGACCGCGCCGTGCTGGCGCCCCCGCCGCCCAAGTAAGCCATCGCCCTTCTCGCCCTTGCAGGAGCGGCTTCAGCCGCGAGCTTTTCCCGGCTTTCGTAGGAGCGACGGAAGTCGCGACCGGGTTTGCGGGGAAGGCCGTCGCGACTTCCGTCGCTCCTACACAAGCAGGGGCTCGCGGCTGAAGCCGCTCCTGCGAGAGCAGGCGCCATGGCGCCGTTTTCACGCGTATTCAGCCTTCCCGCGGCACACTCGCCGCCAGTCAATCCGGAACCCTCGCCATGCGCGCCATCCGCTTCCTCGCCGTGCTGTCCCTGCTGCTGTCGACCGCCGCCTTCGCGGGTGCACGCGATGACCTCGGTGCCTTCACCAGCGGCCTCAAGGGGCTGGACGGGCAGTTCACGCAGACGGTCTACGACGTCAACGGCAAGCTCAAGGAAACCTCCAGCGGCCGCGTTGCGCTGTCGGCGCCGCGCCTGTTTCGCTGGGAGTACGTCAAGCCCTACGAACAGCTGGTCATCGCCGACGGCAGCAAGGTGTGGGTCTACGACCCGGACCTGGCCCAGGTCACCGTGCGCGCGCAGGGCGCCGAGGAGCAGAACTCGCCATTGGCCACGCTGATCGACCCGGCGCGCCTGGACCGCGACTTCAACGTCGCCGAAACCGGCACCCGCGACGGTCTCGATTGGCTGGAACTCACCCCCAGGCAGGACGAGGACGCCAGCTTCCAGCGCGCACAGCTCGGCTTCAACGCCAACGGCCTGGCGAAGATGCAGGTCGTCGACATGCTCGGCCAGCGCACCGAGATCAGTTTCAGCGGCTGGAAGAAGAACCCGTCCTTCGCCGAGGGCACGTTCAGCTACAAGCCCGCCGAGGGCGTGGACGTCGTCGACGCGGGCTGAACGGCCGCGCATCCCGCCCGGCCGGCCCGGGCGGTGGCCCGCGTTGGTAGGGATGAAGCCGCGGCGAGGACGCCCCGGCGCCGACCGTGGACGCCATGCGCCGCCTGATCCTCCTGCTCCCCGTCCTGCTGCTCGCCCCGGGCGCCGCGCTGGCGGCCTCCATCCCGGGTTCGCCGGCGTCGCCGCCTGTGGCTGCGGCCACGCCGCCCCCGGCCGCCGGCAACGACGCCATCAACGGTGCCGTCGCCGGCGTGCTGATCTCGACGTTGACCGAGCAGTTCGGCGGACGCGCGGTTTCGCTGATGCTCGACAGCGTCAACGTGCAGCCGGCCAGCATCAGCGACTGCATCGTCAGCGGCGAGGGCAGGGCACGCATCGACGGTGACCCGGACTGGATCGGTTTCCGCTTCAGCACCCTCTACGACACCACCTTCGGCAGCGCCGCCTATCCCGACATCTCGCTGGGCGGCGTCACCGGCGACGAGCGCAACGTCCCCAACGATCCCGCGCTGCTGCGCCAGCTCGACGACCGCGTCGCCGAACGCCTGGACGGCGAATTCTCCGGCCAGCCCGTGCGCCTGCAGCTGGACAGCATTACCACGGTCGAGGCCGGCACCCGCTACCTGCGGATCAACGCCTCCGGCATCGCCGACTTCGGCCCCGAAGGCACCACGCCGACGCGGATCGAAGCCCTCTACGATCGCCGCGACGGCGCCTGGCTGCGCGTCAACTATGAGCTCGGGGCGAGTGGCGGACTGCAGTCGCTGCCGGCGTTGGCGGGGAGTTAGGCGGAAGGGACCAGGGATTGAGGATTCGCGGCGGTCGGGACTCCCGCAAGCGGTCCATCGCCGTCCGCCCGCAGGAGCGGCGGAAGTCGCGATGCTTTCCCGGCGCCGTCACGGCTCGCGCACATCAAAGAAAGACATCGCGGCTCCCGCCGCTCCTGCAACTGCCCTCGCCGGTCGATGCGCTCGTGTGGGCACGCCCTCAACGCGGCGAATTGCTATCGTAGCGGCCCGCCGCCGCCGCCCGATCGCCTTGCCCCGCAACCCCGCACCAGCCGCCGACCTGCTGCACGTCGACCGCGACGAGCTGCGTCCGCTCGCCGAGCGCATGCGCCCGCGCACGATCGACGAAATGGTCGGCCAGAGCCGTCTGCTGGCGCCGGGCAGCGCGCTGCGGCGCTCGGTCGAATCCGGCCGCGTGCATTCGATGGTGCTCTGGGGCCCTCCGGGCTGCGGCAAGACCACGCTGGCGCTGCTGCTGGCGAAGTACGCCGATGCAGACTTCCGCGCGATCTCAGCGGTGCTCTCCGGGCTGCCGGACGTGCGCAAGGTGCTGGCCGAGGCCGGGCAGCGCTTCGCCGGGGGCCGGCGCACGGTGCTGTTCGTCGACGAGGTGCACCGCTTCAACAAGACCCAGCAGGACGCGTTCCTGCCGCACATCGAGCGCGGCACGATCGTGTTCGTCGGTGCGACCACCGAGAACCCCTCGTTCGAACTGAACTCCGCGCTGCTCTCGCGCTGCCGCGTGCACGTGATGGAAGCCGTCTCCCCCGACGACATCCTCGACGCCCTGCGCCGCGCGCTCGAAGACGCCGGGCGCGGCCTCGGCGAACGCGGCCTGTCGATCGGCGACGACCAGCTGCGCCTGATCGCCACTGCCGCCGATGGCGACGTGCGCCGCGGCCTCACGCTGCTGGAGATCGCCGCCGAGCTTGCCGACGAAGCCGGCGACGGGCAGGGCGGCACCATCACCGACGCCATCCTCGAACAGGTGCTGGCCGACCGCACCCGCCGCTTCGACAAGGGCGGCGAGCAGTTCTACGACCAGACCTCGGCGCTGCACAAATCGGTGCGCAGCTCCAACCCGGACGCCGCGCTGTACTGGTTCGCGCGCATGCTCGACGGCGGCTGCGACCCGAACTACCTCGCGCGGCGCCTCACCCGGATGGCGGTCGAGGACATCGGCCTGGCCGACCCGCGTGCGCTGGCGATGGCGATCGAAGCCTGGGACACCTACGACCGGCTCGGCAGCCCCGAGGGCGACCTCGCGCTGGCACAGCTGGTGATCTACCTGGCCAGCACCGCCAAGTCCAACGCCGGCTACGTTGCCTTCGGCGCCGCCAAGCGCGACGTGCGCGAACACGGCACCGCGGAGGTGCCGATGCACCTGCGCAACGCGCCGACCAAGCTGATGAAGCAGCTCGGCTACTCGAAGGGCTACCAGTACGACCACGACGCCGACGGCGGCGTGGCACTCGGCCAGACCGGCTTCCCGGACGCGATGGGCGAGCGCGTGTACTACGAGCCGGTCGAGCGCGGGCTGGAGATCAAGCTCAAGGAAAAGCTCGACCGGCTGCGCGCGCAGCGTGGTCGCGCACGCGGCGAAGGCGGCGCATAATCCGCCGTCGGGAGATGGCATCCTCCCCGAACCGCCGCATCCCGCGGCTGATGATGCCTGCCGGATCCCTCGCGGGACGGTAGGCCGTTGCCCTGGTCCTCCTGCCCGCGCCAACCGCAGGAGACACGCATGCTGCTTTCCCTGTTCTCGATCGGCACCGGCGCCGCGCTCGGCGCCTGGCTGCGCTGGGGCCTCGGGCTCTGGCTCAACCCGCATCACGCAACGCTGCCGCTGGGCACGCTGGCCGCGAACCTCATCGGCGGCTACGGCGTCGGCCTGGCGCTGGGCTGGTTCGTGCATGCGCCGGGGTTGTCGCAGGAGTGGCGGCTGTTCCTGATCACCGGGCTGCTGGGCGGCCTGACCACGTTTTCCACCTTTTCGGCCGAAACCGTGCAGATGCTGCTGCGCCAGCAGTACGCCTGGGCGGGCGCGACGGTGGCCACGCACGTGCTCGGTTCGTTCTCGATGACGGTACTGGGCCTGGCCACGCTGCGTGCGCTGCGCGCGGCGGCCGTCTGACGCCGGAGACAACGGCAACAGCCTGGCCGAACCCCTGATTGCGGCAAAACGCGCGCCACGACAGGGTTCCGGCGCACGAACGGCATTCCGGCCAGCGGCGCAACCGTGGCCGGGAAAACACGTGCCGCTGCCGGGGGCAGGGTGCCGTGTCCGCAGGGCTAGAATGGCGCCATGGCCGACCCGGTTCCCCTTGACCTCGCCACCCTGCGCCGCAGCTGCGGGCACTGTTCGCTGCGCGAGCTGTGCCTGCCGGCCGGGATCGGCGTGAACGACCTCGCACGCCTGGACGAGGTGGTGCGCCGCCGGCGTCCGCTCCGGCGCGACGAGCGCCTGTTCCACCACGGCGATGCGCTGTCGTCGATCTACGTCGCGCGCAACGGCGCGTTCAAGACCGTCAGCCTCAGCGAGGGCGGCGACGAGCGCGTGGTCGGGTTCCACCTGCCCGGCGAGCTGATGGGCCTGGACGCGCTGGCCGGCGAGGGGCACCGCTGCGAGGCGGTCGCGCTGGACCCGGCCGAAGTGTGCGAGGTGCCGGTCGACGAACTCGCCGCCGTGGCCGCGCAGCTGCCCGGCCTGCAGCGGCAGCTGATGCGGGTGATCGGGCAGAGCATCTCGCTGGACCGCGACCACGCCGAAATGCTCTCGCGCCGCCACGCCAACGAGCGCATCGCGCTGTTCCTGCACGGCCTGGGCGAACGCCTCGCGCACATCGGCGGGTCGGCGCTGCAGTTCCGGCTTGCGATGAGCCGCGAAGACATCGCCAGCTACCTCGGCCTTGCCATCGAAACCGTCAGCCGCGGCTTCACCCGGCTGCAGGACGACGGCGTGATCGCGGTGGCCGGGCGCCAGGTCGAAGTGCTGGACCCGGTCGAACTCGCGCGCCTGGCCCACGGCGGCGAGCCGCAGCAGCCGCAGCCGCAACAGCGCCGGGCCTGAGCCTCAGCGCGGCGCGGGCGTGCAGCCCAGTGCCGCGAGCGTGTCGTGCAACGCCGGCACGTGCATCAGCCACGGCGCGGCCATCGTCAGCAGGCCGGCGGCGAGGATCAGCAGCCCGGCGACGATGCGCCACGGCCCGTGCTGCAGCCACAGCTTCAGGCGCATCCCCGACCAGGTCAGCGGCAGCATCACCGGCAGCGTGCCGAGGCCGAACGCGGCCATCGTCAGCGCGCCGTTGCGCGCGTCGGCCTGCAGCCAGGCCGCAGCCAGCAGGGTGGTGCTGAGCCCGCACGGCAGCCAGCCCCAGAGCACGCCCAGCGCGAGCCGTTTCGCATGGGTGTCGGCCGGCAGCAGCCGGCGCTGCAGCGGCCGCAGCCACTGCCACATCGTGCCGTTGCCGCCGAGGAAGGCCAGCCGCCCGCGCCGGTCGAACAGCCGCAGCGCGGCGATCACCAGCACCAGGCCGACCGCCACGCGCAGGCTCACGCCCAGCCACGGCGAGCGCGCCACCGCCACGATGCCGCCGCCGATACCGCCGGCCACCGCGCCGGCGATGACGTAGCCGAGCACGCGGCCGAGGTTGGGTTCGATCACGTAGCGCAGGTCGCCACGCGGGCCCATCGCCGGGAACGAGGTGGCGATGCCGCCGCACATCGCCGCGCAGTGCAGCCCGCCGCTCAGGCCGCTGAGCAGCGCGGCCAGCAGAACCGGCCAGTCAACCGGCATCGTCGGGGCGTGGCGGGTCAGCCGCCGCTGGCGTGGTGCCGGCCGGCGGCGCTCCGGGCGGAGGCGGCGGCAGCGGATCGTCGCGCAGGATGTCCAGCGGCGCGGTGTCCAGGTCGTCGTACTGCCCGCCGCGCACCGACCACACGAATGCCCACACCGCCACGCCGAGCAGCAGCAGGCTGATGGGGATCAGGAACAGCAGGATGGCCATCGCTCAGCTCGCAGCCGGGGACACGGGGGTGATGATCGCAGCTGGCGCCGGCCGGCGCGGCTTGCGGCGCGGTGCCAGCCGCAGCGCGTTCAGCGTCACCGCCAGCGACGACGCGGCCATGCCCAGCGCCGCCAGCCACGGCGTCACCAGTCCCATTGCCGCCAGCGGCAGCGCCAGCAGGTTGTAGCCCAGCGCCCAGGCCAGGTTCTGGCGGATGATGCGGCGCGTGCGGCGGGCCAGCTCGACCGCTTCGGGAATGCGCACCAGCGACGGATGCGTGGCCACCAGGTCCGCGGCGCGCTGCGCCAGCGCGGCGCCGTCGGCCACCGCCAGCGACACGTCGGCGCCGGCCAGCACCGGCGCATCGTTCAATCCGTCGCCGACCATCGCCACGCGCCGGCCTTCGGCCTGCAGGGCGCGCACGAAGGCGAGCTTCTGCTCCGGTGCCTGCCGCGCATGCACGTCATCGATGCCCAGCGCAGTGCCGAAACGCGCGACCGCGGCGGGGGAGTCGCCGCTCGACAGGTGCAGGTGCAGGCCCTGTCCGCGCAGCATGGCGAGCGCGTCGGCCGCGTCGTCGCGCGCCGATTCGCGCACCTCGAAGCGTGCGACGCCGCGTCGACCGTCGCCCAGCCACAGGCTGCCGTCGTCCTCGCCGGCGCAGGCGAAGCCGGCGTGGCCGAGGCGCCAGGCAAGGCCTTCGACCACGCCCTCGATGCCGGCGCCGGGTACCGTGCGCACGTCGCGTGCGGGCGGCGCATCGTCCACGTCTGCGAAGGCGTGCGCCAGCGGGTGGCCGCTGTCGCGCTCCAGCGCCGCGGCGATGCGCAGCGCGGCCAGCGGATCGAAGCCGTCGCGGCTTTCCACCGTCGCCCGCCGCGGGCGTCCGTCCGACAGCGTGCCAGTCTTGTCGAACACCACGTCGGTCACCTCGGCCAGCGTTTCCAGCGCGTCCGGGCGCAGTGCAAGCACGCCGATCCGCGCCAGCGCGCCGTGGGCGACGGCCAGCGCGGCCGGGATCGACAGCGACAGCGCGCAGGGGCAGCTGATGACCAGCAGCGCCAGGGTGACCTCGAATGCGCGCGCCGGGTCGTGGATGCGCCAGCCCAGCCACACCAGCAGCGCCGCCAGCAGCAGCGCGGCGACGAACCCACCCGCGATGCGGTCGGCCAGCCGCGCCAGCGGCGGGCGGTGGGCCTGCGCGTGCTCGACCAGCCGCGCGAGTTGCGACAGCCGGGTGTCCGGGCCGACGCCGGTGACGTGCACGCGCGCCGGATGCTCGCGGCAGACCGTGCCGGCAAACACGTCCGCACCCGGGGCCTTGCGCACCGGCGTGGATTCGCCGGTCAGCAGCGCCTCCTCGAAGCTGGCGCCGGCGTCGAGCAGGCGGCCGTCGGCGGGCAGCACGTCGCCCGCGGCCACGCGCACGATGTCGTCGACGCGCAGCGCGGAGACCGGCACCGCCTCGCGGGTGCCGTCGGCCAGCTCGCGCATGGCAATCACCGGGCGGGCGCGGGCGAGCGCGTCGACCTGCGCGCTGGCGACGTTGCGCGCGCGCTGTTCCAGCATCCGCGCCGCGAGCAGAAAGAACACGAACATCACCGCCGCGTCGAACCACACGTGCACGCCGCCGCGCACGGTTTCCACGAAACTCGCGCCCCACGCCAGCAGGGTGGCGCTGGCGATCAGCGTGTCCATGCCCAGCCGGCGCCCGCGCAGTTCGCGCAGCATGCCGGCGATGAACGGCCAGCCGGCCCAGAACACGACCGGCGTGGACACCAGCAGCGTGATCCAGCGGAAGAAGTCGCGGGTCGCCGTCGGCATTTCGTTGTTGAAGTCCAGGTACAGCGCCTCGGCGAACATCATCGCCTGCATGGTGCCGAGCCCGGCCAGGCCCAGACGCAGCAGCCAGCGGTTGCGTTCGGCGCGGCGTGCCTGCTCCCTTGCCTCTCCGCCGCTCAGATAGGGCCGGTAGCCGAGTGCGGCGATGCGCTGCAGCAGCGCCGACAGCACCACGCGGGACGGGTCCCAGGCGATGCGGATGCGGCCGGTGACCGCGTTCGCGCTGACGTCGAGCACGCCCGGCTCGCGGCGCAGGGCGCGGTCGATCAGCCAGGCGCAGGCCGCGCAGCGCATGCCGTCGGTGAGCACGGTGATCTCGCGGCCACCGTCAACCGCGTGCACGTGCTCATGCAGCAGGTCGTCGCGGTCCCAGGCGGAAAAGTCGACCGTCTCCGTACCCACCTGGCCGGCCGGCGCGCTGCGCAGCGCGTAGTAGTCGCCCAGGTCCGCGTCGCGGATCCACTGGGCCGCGCCGGCGCAGCCCTCGCAGCAGAAATCGCGCGAATGGCCGTCGATGGCGGCGGTGGCGGGGTGGGGTGGGAGCGGTTCGCCGCAGTGGAAGCAGGCGGCGGCTGCCGGCGCGTTCATTGCGTATCCAGCGCCGGCCCCAGGTGTGCGGCGTGCTGGCCGCGCGGCAGGCGCCCGCGCAGGCGCCAGCTGCCAGCGGCATCGGTGAGCTGCAGGTTCCAGTCGTGACCAGTGTCGGGTGCGTGTTCGACGGACCAGCCGAGCTTGTCGGGCTGCAGCGTGAGCACTTCGTCCGAATCCTCGCTGTACAGGTGCAGCAGGGTCAGCGTCAGCGGTTCGCCGCGGCGGAACTCGCCACCAGCGGGAAACACCCGCAGCACGCCGTCCTCCGACTGCAGCACCGCGCCCAGCTTCAGCTGCGCCGCGCGCTCGTCGGGGCCGAGATCGGTGACCTGGATCTGCCCGGTGCGCTGCACCTCGTCGGCCACGGAGTCCACGCTGCCGCCGCGCGAGGACGCCACCACCAGGAAGATGCCGGCGATGACTGCCGCCAGTGGCAGCGCGATCACCAGCCAGACCATGGGTTCGCGCAGGGGGTGGCGCTTGTGGTGTTGTTCGTCCATTGCCTTCACATCGGTCCGAAGAATGTGCTTTCAACGGTTTCGCTGGCGGCGCCATCCTCGCTGCGGATCGTGAAGACCACGTCCTGGCGCCCCCTGACCGACTCCGGTGCGCTGAGCACCACCGGCAGCGACAGCACTTCCTCGGCTTGTGCCCGGATCGGCTGCGCCATCTGGCGCAGGACGATGTCCGGCGTCTTCGATTCGACCTCCACGATGAACCCGCGCGCGCCGTTCGTCTTGTTCACCAGCTTGAGCGTGTAGCCGTTCTCGATCCGGCCGTCGCTGCCGCTGCGGTACAGCGCGTTGCGGTCGCGCAGCACGTCCACGATCAGGTCGCTGCGCGTGGTCACGCCCCAGGCCCAGGCCGACACCAGCGCCAGCAGCAGCACCGTGTAGACCAGGATGCGCGGGCGCGCGACGCGGGTCTTGCCGCCGTCGATCGCGTTCTGCGTGGTGTAGCGGATCAGCCCGCGCGGGTAGCCCATCTTGTCCATGACGTCGTTGCAGGCGTCGATGCAGGCACCGCAGGCAATGCACTCGTACTGCAGGCCGTTGCGGATGTCGATACCGGTGGGGCAGACCTGCACGCAGATGGTGCAGTCGATGCAGTCGCCCAGTTCCTCGGGGGCGAACTTCGGCAGCGGCCTGGCCTCCGCGTCCACATCGCCGAGCATGATTGTGCCGGCCGCCTGCAGGCGGTTGTCGGCCGCGCTGGGATGGCGGGTGGCGCGGAACACGTAGTCGTAGGCGGTGGCCACGTCGAGCAGGCCGCGGGCGCGTTCGAGCACGCTCTTGAGGCTGCGCTTGCGCGGGCCGCGCGGTTCACCGCGCATCGGGTCGTAGGCGATGATCAGGGTGTCGCGGTCGAACATCGCACCCTGGAAGCGCGCGTACGGGCACATGTACTTGCACACCTGCTCGCGCAGGAAGCCGGCGTTGCCCCAGGTGGCCAGCGCGTAGAACAGCACCCAGAAGATCTCCCAGCCGTTCCAGTCGAACGGCCACAGCCGCGCGCCCAGGTCCGTGATCGGGGTGAAGAAGCCGACGAAAGTAAAGCCCGTCCACAGCGCGAACACCAGCCACAGGGCGTGCTTTGCGCCCTTGCGCAGGATCTTCTCGCGCGTCCACGGGCCCGCGTCGAGCTTCATCCGCTTGGAGCGGTCGCCCTCGGTCCAGCGCTCCATCCACAGGAAGACTTCGGTCCACACCGTCTGCGGGCAGGCGTAGCCGCACCACACGCGGCCGAGCAGGGCGGTGGCGAAGAACAGCACCAGCGCCAGGATGATCAGCAGCATCGCCAGGAAGGTGAAGTCCTGCGGCCAGAACGTCAGCCCGAACACGTGGAACTTGCGCGCCGGCAGGTCGAACAGCACCGCCTGGCGGCCGTCCCACTGCAACCACGGGAACAGGTAGTACATGCCCAGCAGCCAGAACACCGCCGCCACCCGGAGGCGGTTGAGCGTGCCGGCCACGTCGCGCGGATAGACCTTGCGCTCGCTGACGTAATGCGAGCCGCCCTCGTCGAGCAGGTCCAGTTCGATTTTCTTGCTCATTGCCTTCAGCTCACTCGTGCGCGATCACTTCGGCGCGATCACTTGTGCGGGATTGGCCGGTTGAAGCGGCTGGCCGGTCGCAGCAGGATCCAGGTGAACAGGCTTGCGGAGGCGGTCGCGATCCAGAACATGAAAAAGCCGATGCTGTAGCCCAGGCCGCGGGTCATCGGCATCGACGGGAACGTCATGTCGCGCAGCATCAGCGGGTCGACGAAGGCGAAGAACACCATCGTCGCCACGCCGGCGGAAAAGAAGCTCGGCCACAGGATCGCGCCGACCCGCTGCGCCATCGGGCGCGGCGGATGGTCGAAACGCGGCTCGGTGAAGTCGGTCACTGGGGGCTTGTCTCCTGTGTGGCGGGCGCGGCCGATGCCGTTTCGCCGCCGGGATGCGACAGCGACCAGACGTAGGCACCCACCAGGCGCGCGCGGGTTTCACCCAGCATATCCCGCCATGCCGGCATCACGCCGTGGCGGCCCTTCGACACCGATTCGACCAGCTGCGCGGTGCTGTCGCCGTAGAGCCAGTAATCGTCGGTCAGGTCCGGCGCGCCCAGCGCCTGGTTGCCCTTGCCGTCGACGCCGTGGCAGGCGATGCACACGCCCTCGTACAGGCGCTGGCCCTGCACCGCGAGGTAATCCTTGCTGCGCGCGGAGTCCGACAGCGAACGCACGTAGGCGACCACCGAGATCACCGCGCTGTCGCCGCCCATGCCGGTGAGCACGCTGCCCCATTCGGGCATCACCCCTTCGCGGCCGTCAAGGATGGTGGTGAGGATGTCCTCCGGCGATCCGCCCCAGTGCCAGATGTCGTCGCGCAGGTTGGGGAAGCCGATCGCGCCCTGCGCCGACGAGCCGTGGCAGGTGGCGCAGTTGTTGTTGAAGATCGCCTGGCCGAGCTTGATCGCCGCCGGGTCCTGCGCGATCTGGTCGATCGGCCGGCCCTTGTACGGGGCGAAGGTTTCTTCCAGCCGCGCATCGTCGGCGGCCTTGGCCAGCGCGTGTTCGCCGGCCGAGCTCCACTTGCCGTAGCCCTCGTAGCCGCCCAGGCCGCCGTACCAGAAGATGTACACCACCGAGAATGCGAGCAGCAGGTAGAAGCCGTTGATCCACCAGCGCGGCATCGGCTTGTTGTATTCGGTGATGTCGCCGTCCCAGTAGTGGCTGGTGTCTTCCGGCTTCGGGTCGCCGGGGCGGCGCTTGGCCGTCCACCACAGCAGCCACGCGCAGCCGAAAATGTTCAACGCCACCAGCGCGATGATGTACCACGACCAGCCGGCGCTCACGGGCGGTCCTCCGGCCTGCCGTCATCGGGTGTGCTGTCATCCAGCGCAAGCCTGGCCGCGGCGTCGAAGTCGGCCTTGCGGCGCGGGCTCCACGCCCACGCCCAGCCGACCAGGAACAGCAGCAGCAGGATCGAGGTCACGATTCCGGACAACATGGCTCACTCCCCCCGCGGCGCGTGCTTGCCGAGCGCCTGCAGGTAGGCGACCACGGCATCGAGTTCGGTCTTGCCCGCCACGTCCGCGGGCGCGGCGGCGATCTGCTCGTCGGTGTAGGGGTCGCCCAGGCGCTGCAGCGTGCGCATGTGCGCGGTGACCTGCTTGCCGTCGAGCGTGTTCTGCGCCAGCCACGGGAACGACGGCATGTTCGATTCGGGCACCACGTCGCGCGGGTTGATCAGGTGCACGCGGTGCCAGTCGTCCGAGTAGCGGCCGCCCACGCGCGCCAGGTCCGGCCCGGTGCGTTTGGAACCCCACTGGAACGGCCGGTCGTACACCGACTCGCCGGCCAGCGAGTAGTGGCCGTAGCGCTCGGTCTCGAAGCGCAGCGTGCGGATCATCTGCGAGTGGCAGTTGTAGCAGCCCTCGCGCACGTAGACGTCGCGCCCGGCCAGCTCCAGCGCCGGGTAGGGCTCCACGCCCGGCAGCGGCTTGATCGCCTCGGCCTGGTACATCAGCGGCACGATTTCGGCCAGGCCGCCCAGCGACAGCGCCACGGTGATCAGTACCGCCATCAGGCCGATGTTCTTTTCGACCTTCGCGTGTCCGATTTCGCTCATCGACTCAGCCCCCCGTCCGCGCTTCGGCGCCGTGCGGCGGCATGACCGGATGTGGCGCGGGCGCCCTGGACAGCTGCACGGTCTTGTACATGTTCCACGCCATCAGGCACATGCCCGCCAGCACCAGCACGCCGCCGAACAGGCGCCCCAGGTAATAGGGATAAGTGGCATTGAGCGACTCGACGAAGCTGTAGGTCAGCGTGCCGTCGGCGTTGGTGGCGCGCCACATCAGGCCCTGGGTGACGCCGGCGATCCACATCGAGGCGATGTAGAACACCACGCCCAGCGTGTGCATCCAGAAGTGCACGTCGATCCACTTGACCGAGTACATCTGCTGCAGCCCCTGCAGCCGCGGCAGCAGCGAGTACACCGAGCCGATCGAGATCATCGCCACCCAGCCCAGGGTGCCGGCGTGGACGTGGCCGATGGTCCAGTCCGTGTAGTGCGACAGCGAGTTGACCGTCTTGATCGAAAGCATCGGGCCTTCGAAGGTTGCGATCATGTAGAAGCTGATCGCCACGATCAGGAACTTCAGGATCGGGTCGGTGCGCAGCTTGTACCAGACGCCCGACAGCGTGAGGATGCCGTTCATCGCGCCGCCCCAGCTGGGCGCCAGCAGGATCAGCGAGAACACCATGCCCACCGACTGCGCCCAGTCGGGCAGGGCGGTGTAGTGCAGGTGGTGCGGGCCGGCCCACATGTAGACCGAGATCAGCGCCCAGAAATGCACGATCGACAGCCGGTACGAATAGATCGGCCGCCCGGCCTGCTTGGGCACGAAGTAGTACATCATCGCCAGATACCCGGTGGTCAGCAGGAACGCCACCGCGTTGTGCCCGTACCACCACTGCGCCATCGCGTCGACCGCGCCGCTGTAGACCGGGTACGACTTGGCCAGGCCCGCCGGCAGCGCCAGGTTGTTGACGATGTGGAGCATGCCCACGGCGATGATGTAGGCGCCGAAGAACCAGTTCGCCACGTAGATGTGCTTCACCCGCCGTTTGGCGATGGTCCCGAAGAACAGCACCCCGTAGGCGACCCAGACCACCGCGATCAGGATGTCCAGCGGCCATTCCAGCTCGGCGTATTCCTTGCCCTGGGTCAGGCCCATCGGCAGGGTGATCAGCGCGCCCAGCATCGCCGCCTGCCAGCCCCAGAACACGAACTGCGCCAGCCGGTCGGAAATCAGCCGCACGTGGCAGGTACGCTGGACCACGTACAGCGAGGTCGCGAACAGCACCGAGCCGCCGAAGGCGAAGATCACCCCGTTGGTATGCAGCGGCCGCAGCCGGCCGTAGCTCAGCCACGGGATGCCCTCGCCGATCTGCGGCCAGTACAGCTGCGCGGAAATCAGCACCCCCACCGCCATCCCGGCGATGCCCCAGAAGATCGTCGCGGCGACGAACTGGCGCACTACCTTGTCGTTGTAGGTCCCCGCGGCCGGTTCGGCACGCAAAACACCGGCCGCCGCGCCTTCCGGCACCGCCTGCATCGCATCTGTGGTCATGGAAACACCTTCGTTTCGGCCCGCATATTGTCCCCAAGCCCATCCAGCCCCGACTTGATCCAGATCAAACGCCGGATCGCCGTTGCAGTAGCCGCTTCCGCCGCGCCCCCTCGACCTTGGTAGGAGCGGCTTCAGCCGCGAGCTTTTGCCCTTTCCTGGGGCGGCGGAAGCCGCGAGCCCCCTCCCAACCTCGCCCTGCCGTCGCAGGGCAGGAGCCAGATCAAAAGCTCGCGGCTTCCGCCGCTCCTACACAATCCCCACTGCCCTCGTAGGAGCGGCGG
>NZ_BAAAZU010000004.1:192713-227993 GCF_039537065.1 Luteimonas lutimaris
GGGGAGGGGCAAAGGCTCGCGGCTGAACCCGCTCCTGCAAGGGGGCGGGTCGGGCGCGGCACGGGTTCGAGACCGGCCGGGCGATGACCCGGTATTAACCCGGCGGCGGCTAGCATGGCGGGTGCACTGTTTCATGGACTGGATGACGCTTGACTTCCGTTTCCGACGCATTCGTGTTCTTCGGCGCCACCGGCGACCTTGCCTACAAGAAGATATTCCCCGCGCTGCAGGCGCTGGTCGCCCGCGGGGGGTTCGACATGCCGGTCATCGGCGTGGCCCATTCGGACTGGACCGTCGACCAGCTGCGCGAGCGCGCCCGCGACAGCCTCGAGCACAACGGCGGCGTTGACGAGGCGGCCTTCGCCAAACTATCCGCGCAGATGCATTACATCGACGGCGACTACAACGACGCCGCCACCTTCGAGCGACTGCGCAAGGTGTTGGGCGGCGCCGAACACCCGCTGCACTACCTGGCCATCCCGCCGAGCCTGTTCGGTCCCGTGGTCCGGGCGCTCGACGCCAGCGGCAGCGCGAGGGGCGCGCGGGTGGTGGTCGAGAAGCCGTTCGGCCGCGACCTGGCCTCGGCGCAGGCGCTCAACGCGACCCTGCACGAGGTCTTCGACGAGTCGGCGATCTTCCGCATCGACCACTACCTGGGCAAGGAGGCGGTGCAGAACCTGCTGTACTTCCGCTTCGCCAACGCCTTCCTCGAGCCGCTGTGGAACCGCACCTACGTCGACAACGTGCAGATCACCATGGCCGAGCAGTTCGGCGTCCAGGGCCGCGGCAGCTTCTACGACAGCGTCGGCGCGATCCGCGACGTGGTCCAGAACCACCTGCTGCAGGTGGTGGCGCTGCTGGCGATGGACGCGCCGATCGGCCGCGACCCCGAGTCGATCCGCGCGGAAAAGCTGCGCCTGTTCCGCGCCATGCGCCCGCTACAGCACGACGAGCTGGTGCGCGGGCAGTTCCGCGGTTACCGCGAGGAGGCCGGGGTGGAGCCGGATTCGGACATGGAAACCTTTGCCGCGCTGCGCCTGCACATCGACACCTGGCGCTGGGCCGGGGTGCCGTTCTACATCCGCGCCGGCAAGTGCCTGCCGATCACCTCGACCCAGGTGATCGTCGACCTCAAGTGCCCGCCGATGTCGATCTTCGACGAGATCCAGCCGGCCTATTCGAACTACTTCCGCCTGCGGCTGAGCCCGGAGGTCGTGATTTCCACCGGCGTGCGGGTCAAGCGCTCCGGCGACGAGATGGTCGGCGAGGACGTCGAACTGACCGCACGCCACCAGTACGCCGACGAGAAGTCTCCCTACGAGCGCCTGCTGGGCGACGCCATCCGCGGCGACACGGGGCTGTTCACCAGCGACGAATCGGTGGAGGCGGCGTGGCGCGTGGTCGATCCGGTGCTGGGCGACCACGCAGCCGTCGAACCCTACGAGCCGGGCACCTGGGGCCCGGCATCTGCCCGTTCCATCATCGCCGACGACGAAGGCTGGAACGATCCGAAGCCCGAGACCAGCTCGCCGTGCTAGGCCATGACCCGGCCACTGGCGTGGTGCCCCTGCTGGATGTCAACAACACCCTGCCGGGCAACGACCGCTCGCGGGCGGAACTGGCCGCCTTCGACCTGCAAGAATCCGGTCCCCGCGCCTGCCGGCAGGCAGCGCCCGGCGGCCCCACGGCATCCGCTACGTACTGACAGGAACCGACATGACCCACCTGCAATCCCTGCGCGACGCCGGCCAGAGCCTCTGGCTGGACAACATCACCCGCGAGATCCTCGACGACGGCACGCTGCAGCGCTACATCGCCGACTTCGCGATCACCGGCCTGACCTCGAACCCCACGATCTTCGACCAGGCGATCGGCGACAGCGACGCCTACGACGCCGGCATCCGCGACAAGGCTGCCGCCGGCAAGCGCGACGAGGTGCTGTTCGTGGAACTCGCGCTGGAGGACCTGCGCCGCGCGGCCGACCTGTTCCGGCCGGTGTTCGATGCCACCGACGGCGTCGATGGCTGGGTGTCGATGGAGCTCTCGCCGCTGCTGGCCGCCGACACCAGCGGCAGCATCGAGGCAGCCAGGCGCATCTTCGCGCAGGCCGAACGCGACAACCTGTTCGTGAAGATCCCCGGCACGCCCGAGGGTATCCCGGCGATCGAGGAATCGATCTTTGCCGGCGTGCCGATCAACGTGACCCTGCTGTTTTCCACCGAACAATACCTGGCCGCGGCCGAAGCCTACCTGCGCGGCATCGAACGCCGCATCGGGGCCGGCCTGGACCCGAAGGTCGGTTCCGTGGCGTCGCTGTTCATCAGCCGCTGGGACAAGGCCGGCGCGGAGCAGCTGCCTGCGGAACTGCACAACCGGCTGGGCATCGCCGTCGGCCAGCAGACCTACCGTGCCTACCGCGAACTGCTGGCGTCGGACCGCTGGAAGAAGCTCGCCGCCGCGGGCGCGCAACCGCAGCGCCTGCTGTGGGCCAGCACCGGCACCAAGGATCCGAACGCGCCGGACACGCTTTACGTCGAAGCGCTGGCCGCGCCGGACACGATCAACACCATGCCCGAGAAGACCCTGCGCGCCTTCGCCGACCACGGCAAGGTCGGCGGCGTGCTGGCCGACGACGGTGGCGATTCGGCGGACATGCTGGCGAAGATCGCCGCGGCCGGCGTCGACATCGATGCGCTGGCAGCCAAGCTGCAGGAAGAAGGCGCGGATTCCTTCGTCAAGTCCTGGAAGCAGCTGATGCAGCGCATCGCCAACAAGGCGAAGGCGCTGGACGGCAACCGCTGAGCAGGCCGGAGGACGACATGGACAAGCCCGTACCGCTGACGCAGCGCCCGCAGTGGCAGGCGCTGGCCGAACACGCCACGGCGATCGCCGGCACCCGCCTGCGCGACCTGTTCGCGGCCGATCCCGCGCGCGGGCAGCGGCTCACCGCCGAAGGCGCCGGGCTGTACCTGGACTATTCCAAGCAGCGCGTCGACGAAGACACGCTGCGCCTGCTGCTGGAACTGGCCGACGCCTGCGAACTGTCCGCGCGCACGGCGGCGATGTTCGCGGGCGAGCACATCAACCGCACCGAGGACCGTGCGGTGCTGCACGTCGCGCTGCGGATGCCGAAGGGCGAGCGGCTGGAGGTCGACGGCGTCGACGTGGTCGCGCAGGTGCACGAGGTGCTCGACCGCATGGCGGCTTTCGCCGACCGCGTGCGCGGCGGGCAGTGGACCGGGCACTCGGGCAGGCGCATCCGCAACGTCATCAGCATCGGCATCGGCGGCTCGGATCTCGGGCCGGTGATGGCGTACGAGGCGCTGCGCGATTTCAGCAACCGCGACATGCATTTCGGCTTCGTGTCCAACGTCGACGGCACCGACTTCAGCGAGGCCGTGCGCGGGCTGGACCCGGCGGAAACGCTGTTTATCGTCTGCTCCAAGACCTTCACCACGCTGGAGACGCTGGCCAATGCGCACGCGGCGCGCACGTGGTGCCTGGACGGGCTGGGCGGCGACGCGTCCGCGGTGGCGAAGCATTTCGTGGCCGTGTCGACCAATGCCGACGGCGTGCGCGACTTCGGCATCGACACCGACAACATGTTCGGCTTCTGGGACTGGGTGGGCGGGCGCTATTCGATGGATTCAGCGATCGGCCTGTCGACCATGATCGCGATCGGCCCGGAGAATTTCCGCGACATGCTCGCGGGCTTCCACGAAATGGACGAGCACTTCCGCGACACCCCGTTCGAGCGCAACCTGCCGGTGCTGATGGCACTGGTTGCGATCTGGAACAACGACTTCCTCGGCGCCGACACCGTGGCCGTACTGCCGTACGCGCAGTACCTCAAGCGTTTCCCGGCCTACCTGCAACAGCTGACGATGGAAAGCAACGGCAAGTCGGTGACGCTCGACGGCCGCCGCGTCGACTACCAGACCGGGCCGGTGTACTGGGGCGAGCCGGGCACCAACGGCCAGCACTCGTTCTACCAGCTGATCCATCAGGGCACACGGCTGGTGCCCTGCGACTTCATCGGCTTCTGCGAACCGCTCAGTCCCCTGCGCGAGCAGCACGACCTGCTGATGGCCAACCTGTTCGCGCAGGGCGAGGCGCTGGCGTTCGGCAAGGCCGCCGACGAGGTGCGCGCCGAAGGCGTGGCCGATGCCCTGGTGCCGCACAAGACCTTCGAGGGCAACCGGCCCAGCAGCACGATCCTGGCGCAGAAGCTCACGCCGCACGCGCTGGGCGCGCTGGTGGCGCTGTACGAGCACAGCGTGTTCGTGCAGGGCGTGGTCTGGGACATCGACTCCTTCGACCAGTGGGGCGTGGAGCTGGGCAAGGTGCTGGCAAAGCAGACCGCCAGCGAACTGGCCGCCGCCCGCCTGCCGGAGCTGCGCCACGACAGCTCCACCAATGCGCTGATCCGGCGCTATCGGGAACAGCGGGGAACGCACTGATGGGCACGCATATCAGTCCGCTGGCCGGCAAGCCGGCAACCCAGGCGCAGCTGGTCGACGTCGACAGGCTGCTTGCGGCCTACTTCGACGTGAAGCCGGACCCGACCAACCCCGCGCAGCGCGTGGCCTTCGGTACTTCCGGCCATCGCGGCACCGCCTTCGATGGCAGCTTCAACGAGCAGCACGTGCTGGCCATCACCCAGGCGATCTGCGAGTACCGCAGGGCGCAGGGCATCGACGGCCCGCTGTTCCTGGGCATCGACACCCACGCGCTGTCGAAGCCGGCGCGTGACAGCGCGCTGGAAGTGTTGGCCGCCAACGGCGTGGAGGTGCGGATCGCGCAGGGCGACGAATTCACGCCGACGCCCGCGGTGTCGCACGCGATCCTGGTCCACAACCGCGGCCGCGATTCCGGTCTGGCCGACGGCATCGTCGTCACGCCCTCGCACAACCCGCCCGGCGACGGCGGCTTCAAGTACAACCCCGCCAACGGCGGGCCGGCCGACACCACGATCACCCGCCAGGTGCAGGACCGCGCCAATGCGCTGCTCGAAACCGGCCTGAAGGATGTGCCGCGCCTGCCGCTGGCACAGGCCCGCGCGGCGGCGACCACGCGCGAACACGATTTTCTCGGCCACTACGTCGAAGACCTGGGCAACGTGCTCGACTTCGACCTGATCCGCGCCGCGGGCCTGCGCCTTGGCGTCGACCCGCTCGGCGGCGCCGGCGTGCACTACTGGGCGCGCATCGCCGAACGCTACCGGCTCGATCTCGACGTGGTCAGCGAGCAGGTCGATCCGACTTTCGCCTTCATGACCCTGGACTGGGACGGGCAGATCCGCATGGACCCGTCCTCGTCGTACGCGATGCAGCGGCTGATCGGAATGAAGGACCGCTTCGACGTCGCCTTCGCCTGCGATACCGACCACGACCGCCACGGCGTGGTGACGAAGGCCGGGCTGCTGCCGTCCAACCACTATATGGCGGCGATGGTCGACGACCTGTTCCGCAACCGCCCGCAGTGGGGCGCGAGTTCTGCCGTCGGCAAGACGGTCGTCAGCAGCAGCATGATCGACCGCGTCGCCGAACGCCTCGGGCGCAAGCTGTACGAGACGCCGGTGGGATTCAAGTGGTTCGCCGACGGCCTGTTCGACGGCTCACTCGGGCTGGGCGGCGAGGAGAGCGCGGGCGCCAGTTTCCTGCGCCGCGACGGTACGGTGTGGACCACCGACAAGGACGGCATGGCGCCGGCGCTGTTCGCGGCCGAACTCACCGCGCGCAACGGCCACGATCCCGCCGGGCACTACCGCGGCCTGTGCGATGCCTTCGGCGAGGTCTTCTTCGACCGCATCGAGGCGCCCGCCAGCGCGCAGCAGAAGAAGGCGCTGGCCAGGCTCTCCCCGGGGCAGCTGAAGGCCGACACGCTCGCCGGCGCCGCGATCAGCCAGGTGCTGGACAAGGCGCCCGGCAACGATGCCGCGATCGGCGGCATCAAGGTGGTCTCCGACCGCGGCTGGTTCGCCGCGCGGCCGTCGGGCACCGAGGACATCTACAAGATCTACGGCGAAAGCTTCGAAAGCCGCGACCACCTGCAGGCGATCCTCGCCGAGGCGCAGGGGATCGTGGACGCCGCACTGGGACAGCCGTAGCAGGTCATCCCGAAGGCATCGTCATTCCAGCGAAAACGGGGATGACCGGCACACAAACCACGGTTCACCGTGAGCGACGATCCCCGCTGCCCGCGACCCGCATCGACACGGAGGATTTCCATGTCACATCCCGGCGATCGGCAAACCGACCTCGACCAACGCTGCATCGACACGCTGCGCTTCCTCTCCGTCGACATGGTGCAGAACGCCAACAGCGGCCACCCCGGCCTGCCGCTGGGCGCCGCGCCCATGGCCTACGTGCTGTGGCAGCGATTCCTCAAGCACAATCCGGCCAATCCGGAGTGGACTGATCGCGACCGCTTCGTGCTGTCCGCCGGCCACGGTTCGGCGCTGCTGTACAGCCTGCTGCACGTCACCGGCTACGACCTCTCGCTCGACGACATCAGGCAGTTCCGGCAGTGGGGCAGCAAGGCACCGGGGCATCCCGAACGCGGCCATACGCCGGGCGTGGAAGTCACCACCGGGCCGCTGGGGCAGGGCCTGGCCAACGCGGTGGGCATGGCGATGGCCGAGGCGCAGCTGGCGGCGCGCTACAACCGCCCCGGCCACGCCGTCATCGACCACCACACCTGGGTGATCGCCAGCGACGGCGACCTGATGGAAGGCGTGGCGTCCGAAGCCGCATCGCTCGCCGGCCACCTCAAGCTCGGCAAGCTCAACGTGCTCTACGACGACAACAGCGTGACGCTCGCCGCCGGCACCGACATCACCTTCACCGAGGACCGCGCCGCGCGCTTCGCCGCCTACGGCTGGCACGTGCAGACCGTCGACGACGGCAACGACGTGGCCGCCATCGAACAGGCGCTGCAGCAGGCACGCGACGAGACCGCACGGCCGTCGCTGGTGCTGGTGCGTACCCACATCGGCTACGGCTCGCCGGAGCAGGACAGTTACAAGGCGCATGGCTCGCCACTGGGCGAGGAGGATGTCGCGGCGACCAAGCGCAAGCTCGGTTGGCCCGAACAGCCATCTTTCCTGCAGCCGGACGACGCGATGGCGCACTTCCGCACCGCACTCGACCGCGGCAAGCGCGACGAGGACGTCTGGCAGCAGGGCTTGGACGCCTACGCGAAGGCTTTCCCCGACGAGGCGGCCGAACTGCGCCGCAGCCTGGAAGCGAAGCTCCCCGACGGCTGGGACGCGGACATTCCCGTGTTTCCCGCCGACGCGAAGGGCATGGCCACGCGCGAGGCTGGCGGCAAGGTGCTGTCGGCGATCGCGCCGAAGCTGCCCGCGCTGACCGGCGGCTCTGCGGACCTCGACCCTTCGACCTACACCGCAGTGAAGGGCCTGGGCGATTTCGACCCGCGCGCCACGCCGGGCGAGGACGAGCAGGGCTCGACCGGCGGCGGCTGGAGCTACGCCGGCCGCAACCTGCACTTCGGCGTGCGCGAGCACGCGATGGGCGCGATCTGCAACGGCATGGCCGCGCACGGCGGCGTGATCCCCTACGACGCGACCTTCCTGATCTTCTCCGACTACATGCGTCCGCCGATGCGCCTGGCCGCGCTGATGCGCCTGCACGTGGTGCACGTGTTCACCCACGACTCCATTGCCCTGGGCGAGGACGGACCGACGCACCAGCCGGTGGAGCAGCTCGCCGGCCTGCGCTCGGTGCCGGAGCTGCTGGTGATCCGGCCGGCGGATGCCAACGAGACCGCCGTGGCCTGGCGCGTCGCGCTGGAAGCCGCCGACCGTCCGGTGGCGCTGGCGCTGTCGCGGCAGAAGGTACCGACGCTGGACCGCGACCGATACGCATCGGCTGACGGCCTGCGCAAGGGCGCTTACGTGCTGCTCGACGCCGGCGACGGCGAGCCGGAGGTAGTGCTGATCGGTACCGGCGCCGAAACGGGGCTGGTCCTTTCCGCCGCGGAGAAGCTGCAGGAGGAAGGCATCGCCGCGCGCGCGGTCTCGATGCCGTGCTGGTCGCTGTTCGACGGACAGCCGCCGGAGTATCGCGATGCCGTGCTGCCGCCGGATGTCCCCGCGCGGCTGGCGGTGGAGGCGGGCTCGCCGCAGGGCTGGCACCGCTACGTCGGCGACCACGGCGACGTGCTCGGCGTCGACCGCTTCGGCGCCTCGGCACCGGGCGACGAGATGCTGGAACGCTACGGCTTCACCGTCGACAACGTCTGCGCGCGTGCGCGCGCGTTGCTGGCGCGTGGGGATTGGAAACGGGAGGATTGAAGATGGCGCACAAGTTCAAGGTCGGGGACCACGTCAGCTGGAACTCCGAGGCCGGCCACGTCGGCGGCAAGATCACCAAGGTCCACGTGAAGGACTTCGACTGGCACGGTTACACGCGGCACTGCAGCGAGGATGACCCGCAGTACGAGATCAAGAGCAACAAGACCGATCACGTGGCGGTGCACAAGGGTGGGGCGCTGAAGAAGAAGGCCTGACCAAGCCTTGTGGGAGCGGCCATGGCCGCGATTGGCCTGCCCCGAAAAGCATCGCGGCCATGGCCGCTCCCACAACTCTCCAATTCACCAGTTCACCCGGTCACCCATCACTGCTCCTTCTTCATCGCATGCCCGCCGAACTCGTTGCGCATCGCCGACAACAGCTTGTCGGCGAACGACTCGCCGTCGCGCGAGCGCAGCCGCGCGATGAGTGACTGGGTGATCACCGGCGCCGGAACGTCGAGGTCGATCGCTTCGGCGACGGTCCAGCGGCCTTCGCCGGAGTCGGGCACGAACGGGGCGATACCGTCCATCGCCGGGTTCTTGCCCAGGGCGTCGGCTGTCAGGTCCAGCAGCCACGAGCGCACGACGCTGCCGGTGCGCCAGATCCCGGCGACCTGGTGCAGGTCGAGGCCGAATTCCTTCTTGTGTTCCATGATCGAGAAGCCTTCCGCATAGGCCTGCATCAGGCCGTACTCGATGCCGTTGTGGACCATCTTGGTGAAGTGGCCGGCGCCGCTCGGGCCGACGTGGCCCCAGCCCTGCTCCTTGCCCGGCGCCAGGGTCTCGAACACCGGCCGCAGGCGTTCGACCGCGTCCTTTTCGCCGCCGACCATCATGCTGTAGCCCTCGGCCAGCCCCCACACGCCGCCGCTGGTGCCGCAGTCGATGTAGTGCATGCCCTTGTCGGCAACGGCCTTGGCGCGGTCGAGCGTGTTCTTGTAGTTGGAGTTGCCGCCGTCGACGATCGTGTCGCCCGTGGCCAGCAGGCCCATCAGCGCGTCGACAGTGCCGCCTGTGATGTCGCCGGCCGGCACCATCATCCAGGCCACCCGCGGCGCGGGCAGTTTGTCGACCATGGATTCAAGCGAGTCCGCCGTCTCGGCACCGAATGCCTCGACTGCGGCGCGTGCGTCCGAATCCGGGTCGAAACCGACCACGCGGTGTCCGCCGCGTACCAGGCGCTGCGCCATGTTCGCGCCCATCTTGCCCAAGCCGATCATGCCCAGTTCCATTTGCGTGTCCTCTCTTTGCAGTCGATGTGTGGAAGGTATCCGTGCGTCGCGATGAGCGCCGGCGGCCTAGTCGTGCGGCGGATGCTCGCAACACCACGCCCGCGCGGCCTCGCCGATCGCCGACGATTCGGTGGGGTAGGGGTGGATGACCCTGGCCAGCCCGCGCACGCCGATGCCGTTGGCCATCGCCTGTGTGACCTGGCCGATCAGTTCGCCGGCGCTGCGCGAAACAATGGTCGCGCCGAGGATGTGGTCGCTGCCATCGGCGACGTGGAGCTTGATGAAGCCTACGTCATCGCCGTCAAGCACCGCGCGGTCGACGGCATGCAGCGGGATCGTGCTGGTGGAGATCGCGATCCCGTCGCGCATCGCCTCGCGCACGTACAGGCCGACGTGCGCGATTTCCGGATCGGTGTACGTGCACCAGGGGATGACCAGCTTGTCGAGCCGCTGCCGCTCGCCGCGCAGCGCGTTGGCCACGGCCATGCGCGCGGTGGCGACGGCGACGTGGGTGAAGCGGTGCGCCATGCAGGCATCGCCGGCCGCGTAGACCGCGGGGTTGTGGCTGCACAGGTGCGGGTCGACATGGACGCCGCGGACGGGGTCGTGGGTGACGCCGGCCGCGTCCAGGCCCATGTCGTCCAGGCGCGGGATGCGGCCGGTGCCGACCAGTACCGCGTCGGCGGCGACGCTGGAGATGTAGTCGTCGCTGCGCAGGTCGGCGTGGATCTCGCCGTCGGCGTGGCGCACGGCGGTCACGGCGGTGTTGAGCCGCACCTCGATGCCGTCGCGCGCGAAGGCCACCGACAGGATCTGCGCAGCGTCGCGCTCCTCGTGCGGGAGGAACAGCGGCATGTCCTGGACGATGATCACGCTGCTGCCGAAGCGGCGGAACACCTGCGCCAGCTCGCAGCCCAGCGGGCCGCCACCGATGACCAGCAGCCGCCGGGGCAGGCTGCCGATGCCGAAGATGGTCTCGTTGGTGAAGTAGCCCACCTCGCGCAGGCCGGGGATGTCGGGCACGTCGGGCTCGGCGCCGGTGGCGAGCAGGACCTTCTCGAAGGGCAGCGGCATGCCGTCCAGCTCCAGCCGGTCCGGCCCCTGGAACACGGCATGGCCGAAGAACAGGTCGATGCCGGCTGCGGCCAGCATCCGCGGCGAGATCGCGCGGCTCAGACGCGCGCGCAGCCGCAGCACGCGCTCCATCGCGGCGTGGAAGTCCACTTCGACCGGTGGCGCGGTCGCGCCGTAGCTGCGCGCGTCGCGCATTTCGGCATAGGCGCGGGCGGTGCGGACCAGGGCCTTGGAAGGTTCGCAGCCGAAGTTGAGCCGGTCGCCGCCGAGCAGGTCGCGTTCGACCAGTGCCACGCGCACACCGCTGGCGGCGGCCTCCCGTGCGGCCGCCAGCCCGGCGGCACCGGCACCGACCACGACCAGACCGTAGCGGTCGGCGGGCTCGGGGTTGCGCCACTGCGGCGGGCGCAGGTTGTCGCGCAGTTCATTGCGGACGGCCGTATCGACCACCGTGCCGGAGCCGGAATCGCGGTGGTGCCGCATCAGGTGCCTCCCGCGTCGCGTGCGGTGGCGTCGAGCCAGCCGCCGTCGAAGCCCGCGCGGCGCAGACCGTCGACGATGGGCCGGCAGCCGCGCATCAGTGCCCAGGGCAGGCCGCTGCGGTGGTTTTCCAGCATCAGCACGATGATCCCCTGGTCGAGCCCGAACAGGCCCGGCGACACCCATACCTTGCCGTCCGCGCCGCGCAGGTCGGCGTTGAAGCCGCTGGTGAAGCCGTGTTCGTGGACGATCTCCGGATGCCGCCGGCACATGGTACCGATGGCCCGCAGCGTCAGCCCCGGCTCGAACGGCATGCAGGCCAGCACCGCCGGCGGCGACAACGTGCCGTCGTCCGGCCCGTAAGGCACGCCGCGCGCGGCGTAGCCGAACAGGTGGCGCGGCTCGGCGTCGACGCTGCGGATCTCGTCACTGGGGCCCTCGCAGGCGCTCAGGCCCCAGCAGTCCTCGTCGTAGCCGGCGTGGCCGCGCGGGTTGATGCAGGCGTAGGCGCGCTGCACGTGCACGGCACGGCGGCTGTTCTCGAAGTAGTCGCACTGCTTTTCGCGCATGAAACGGTCGCGGATGCCGCGCAGGTCGATCCACGCATGCGAGAACTGGTGGATGAACAATGGCCCGGCGTAGAGGAAGCCGTGGCCGTACAGGTTTTCCCACTGGTAGGTGCGGGTCCAGGCGCGGTAGCAGTCCTCGCCGATCGGGTGCGTGGGCGATCCCAGCGCCAGCACGTACAGCACGATCGCCTCGCTGTAGCCTTCCCAGCCGTAGTGCAGGAAGCCGCATTCGGGCTTCCAGCCCTGCATGATCGTGTCGCCGCCGTTCTGCGACCAGCGCCAGTCGATGCGCCGGTACAGCTGGTCGGCAATCATGCGCAGATCGGCCTCGGCGGGCGTATCGGCGTCGAAGTAACGCGCCGCCATCAACGCGCCGACGATCAGCAGCGCGGTGTCGATCATCGACAGCTCGCAGCGCCACACCCGCGTGCCGGCGTCCTGGTCCAGGAAGTGGAAATAGAAGCCCTTGTAGCCGGTCGACTCCGGGCTGCCGTCCTGGTTGCTGTCGCGGAAGAAGCGCAGCGCGGCGGTGCAGTGTTCGACGGCTTCCGCGCGGCTGATCCAGCCGCGTTCGACTGCCACCGGGTAGGCCGACAGCGCGAACCCGACCACGGCGATGCTGATCGGCGAACCTGCGCGCGAGGTGTCGGCGTACAGGCCATTGGCCGGATTGCGGTGGCGCAGGAAATAGCCGAAGGCGGCGCGCTGGCAGCGGTCGAGCATCGCGTCGGTCGACGCTGCGTCGGTCGATGCCGCATCGAGCGAGGTTGCGGAAGCCTGCGGCATGTCGCGGTCGAGTGGCTCGGCCGCCAATGCATCTGCGGCGCGGTTGTGGGTCGTATTCGGCACCTTGGCGGCAGTGTAGGCGAGAAGTTGTGAGTAGCCCATGACGTTTACCCCGCCGTGACCGGGCGTGTGTCATAAAGGGTGGTCGTCCGCTGGAGTCCACGTTCCATGCCAGAGCAAGCAACCGGGAAGCCGTCGAACAAGCCTCGCCTTCCGGTGCCCCGGCTGCAGTTACTGTCCAACGGACGCCACGCGGTGATGCTCACCGCGTCCGGCGCCGGCTACGGCCGGCTGCGGAATTGCGCGATCACCCGCTGGCACGCGGACCCGACTCGCGACGACTGCGGCTGCTGGATCTACCTGCGCGACGTCGACACTGGCACGACGTGGTCGGCGGGGCTGCAGCCCACGGGCGCGGTGCCGGACGACTACGCGGCGGACTTCGCGGAAGGACGGGCGTGCATCCGCCGCCGCGACGGCGACGTCGAAACTTCGACCGAGGTGGTCGTTGCCGGCGATGCCGATGCCGAAACGCGGCGCATCCTGCTACGCAACAATGGAGACCGCGCGCGCACCATCGAGGTGACCAGCTACGCCGAGCTGGTGCTGGCGCCGCCGCAGGGCGACGCGGCGCATCCGGCGTTCTCCAGGATGTTCGTGCGCACCGAGTGGCTGGCCGACCGGCAGGCACTGCTCGCCACGCGCCGCGTGCGCACGCCGGGCGATCCGTCGATCTGCGCCGCGCAGTGGCTGGAAGCCGAAGGCGACGCCGCCGAGCCGCAGCGGGAAACCGATCGCGCGCGCTTCATCGGCCGCGGCCGCGATGCACGCCGGCCCCTGGCGCTCGAATCCGACACGCTGTCCGGCACGGTCGGCACCGTGCTCGATCCGGTGTTCTGCCTGCGTCGCCGGGTCCGCATCACCCCGGGCCAGGCGGTCACGCTGCAGCTGTGGACGGTGGCGGCCGATACCCGCGAGCAGGTGCTGGCGCTGGTCGACCGCTTCCATGGCCGCGATGCCTTCGCGGACGTCGCGGACGGGGCATCGAAGCATGCGCAGGCGCTGCTGGCGACGATCGGCGTCGACGCGGGGCAGGCGCGGCGCTTCCAGCGGCTGGCGGCGGCGCTGCTGTATCCGGACCCCGCGCTGCGTGCCGCCCCCGGCGTGCGGGCGAAGGGGCAGGGCGGGGCGCCCACGCTCTGGGCCGGCGGCATTTCCGGCGACCGTCCCATCGTGCTGCTGCACATCGACGACGACGCCGGGCTGGCGCTGGTGGACGCGCTGCTGGATGCCGGCACGTACTGGCGTGCGCATGGCGTGGACACCGACATCGTGGCCGTCGCCCGCACCCGCGGCGCGCATGAGGCGTTGCAGTCCCGTTTCGACGATTGGGCGGAGCGCAATCCGCCGCCGGACGGCAAGCCGAACCTGTTCGCATTCCAGGCCGACGAGGCATCGGATGCATTGCGGGCCGGACTGGCGGCTGCGGCGGCCATCGTCCTCGACCAGCGCGACGGCGACTTCGCCGCGCAGGTCGATGCGCTGCCGGACGACGCGGGCGCGTTCGGCAACGCAGTGCATGCACGCACGACGACTGCCATGCCGGTGCCGCGTGAACCGGACATGGACGGCGGCATCGCGGCATCGCTGGAATTCTTCAATGGCCACGGCGGCTTCGCCGACGACGGCCGCGAGTACGTCACCGTCGTCCGCAACGGCGCGCTGCCGCCGATGCCGTGGCTCAACGTGGTCGCCAACCCGGACTTCGGCTTCACCGCCACCGAAGCCGGCGGCGGCTACGCGTGGTCGGGCAACAGCCAGCGCAATCCGCTCACGCCGTGGGCCAACGATCCGGTCTGCGACCCGCCGCAGGACGTGCTGTACGTGCGCGACGAGGCCGACGGTCGGCTGTTCACCGCCACCGCGCTGCCGCGCTGCGGCGACGGCGGCGAGTACGTCGCCCACCACGGCCACGGCTACAGCCGCTTCCGGCACACGGGGGACGGCATCGAACTGGATCTGCTGCAGTACGTGCCGGTCGACGACGGGCTGAAGATCTCGCGGCTGCGGCTGCGCAACCGCTCCGGCCGCGCGCGCAGGCTGTCGATCACCGCCTTCGTGCAGTGGGCGCTGGGGCCGAACGGCACCCGGCCGGCGCCGTTCGTGGCCACATCCCTGGACGAAGGCACCGGCGCGCTGTTCGCCACCAACGCCTGGCGCGCGGAATTCGGCGAGCGCGTGGCGTTCATGGATTTGCGCGGGCGGCAGCAGTCGCACAGCGGCGACCGTTTCGAATTCCTGGGCCTGCACGGCGACCTGGCCGCGCCCGCCGCGCTGCGCGACGACGCGCCGCTGTCGGGCCGCACCGGCGCCGGGCTCGATCCCTGCGGTGTCCTGCAGACGCGCGTGGAACTGCCCGCGGATGGCGAAGACGAGATCGTGCTGCTGCTTGGCGATGCCGACAGCGCCGAGGCCGCGCGCGAACTCGTGCAGCGCTATCGCCAGGCCAACCTCGACGCCGTGCTGCAGGCGGCAACGCGGCAGTGGGACGACATCCTCGGCACCGTGCAGGTGCGCACGCCCGACCGCGGCATGGACCTGCTGCTCAACGGCTGGCTGCTGTACCAGGCGCTGTGCTGCCGGGTGTGGGCGCGCACCGCCTACTACCAGGCCAGCGGCGCCTACGGATTCCGCGACCAGCTGCAGGACGTGATGGCGACCTGCATCGCGCGCCCGGACGAAACCCGCGCGCAGCTGCTGCGGGCTGCCGGGCGCCAGTTCGAGGAGGGCGACGTGCAGCACTGGTGGCTGCCGCCGGGCGGCGAGGGCATCCGCACGCGCATGACCGACGACCGCCTGTGGCTGCCGTTCGTGGCCTGCCACTACATGGACACCACCGGCGACACCGGTGTGCTCGACACGCGTCAGCCCTTCATCGAGGGCCCGCAGCTGGAAGACGGCCAGGACGAGGCCTACTACAGGCCCACGACCGCCGGCAGTGACGCCAGCCTGTACGAGCACTGCGCACGCGCGATCGACGCGAGCCTGTCGCTGGGCGCGCACGACCTGCCGCTGTTCGGCACCGGCGACTGGAACGACGGCATGAACCGCGTCGGCGAGCGCGGCAGGGGCGAGAGTTCGTGGCTGGGGTGGTTCCTGTGCGCGACCATCGACGCGTTCGCGCCGCATGCGAAGGCGCGCGGCGACGAAGCGCGCGCGGCGCGCTGGGAGCAGGTCGCGGCCACCGTGCGCAAGGGGCTGGACGCCGGCGGCTGGGACGGCCAGTGGTACCGGCGCGGCTACTACGACGACGGCACGCCGCTGGGCTCGCACGAAAGCGACGAGTGCCGCATCGACGCCATCGCCCAGTCGTGGAGCGTCATCGCCGGTGGCGGCGATCCGGCGCACGCGCGTTCGGCGATGGAGCAGGTCGACCGCCAACTGATCCTGCGCGACGAGAAGCTCGCGCCGCTGTTCACCCCGCCGTTCCAGCACACCGGCCACGACCCGGGTTACATCAAGGCCTATCCGCCCGGCCTGCGCGAGAACGGCGGCCAGTACACGCATGGTTCGCAGTGGTCGATCTTCGCGTTCTCGAAGCTGGGCGACGGCGACCGCGCGTTCGAACTGTTCTCGCTGATCAACCCGATCCACCATGCATCGACTCCCGAGGGCGTGCACCGCTACAAGGTCGAGCCGTATGTCGCGGTCGCCGATGTGTACTCGGTCGCGCCGCACGTCGGTCGCGGCGGCTGGACCTGGTACACCGGCTCCGGCGCGTGGCTGTACCGCGCGGGGCTGGAAGCGATCCTGGGCTTCCGGCTGCAGGGCGACCACCTGCGCCTGGCCCCGTGCATCCCGCGCGGCTGGCCGGGGTTCTCGATCGAATACCGCCGCGGCGACAGCCGCTACGCGATCGAAGTCGCCAACCCGCACGGCGCCTGCACCGGCATTGCCCGCTGCGAACTCGACGGCAAGTCGCTGGACGTCGAGCCGTGCCTGGTGCCGCTGCGCGACGACGGCGCGACGCACCGCGTGATCGTTGAACTCGGCCGCTGATGGCGGCCGGCGCGTGATGTCGAACCGCAAGCTGCCCGGCGAAACCGCGCGCCAGTGGCTGGCCCGGCGTGCACGCCGCCAGCCGCGCAACGAACCCGCATCCGCCATCGGCGAACAGGAACAGCCCCTGCGCTCGCAGCTGTTCAGCGCCGAGCAGATGGAACGCCACGGCCGCGTGCTCGCGCAGGCGCACACGCTGAGCGAACGCCGCAGCGCCGACCCGCTGCTGGCCCGCCTGAGCGCCAACGAGGCGGTGATCCAGCGCGCCAGCAAGCTGCTCAGCGAAGCCGCGCACGCAAAGCGCCGGCTGACGCCGGCCGGCGACTGGCTGCTCGACAACCTGTACCTGGTCGAGGAGCAGGTGCGCATCGCCCGCCGCCACCTGCCCAAGGGCTACAGCCGCGAGCTGCCGCGCCTGGAGGGCGGACCGTCCGACCAGCTGCCGCGGGTGTACGACATCGCCCTGAACGCCATCTCGCACGGCGACGGCCGCGTCGACGTCGAGAGCCTGGGGCGCTTCATCGCCGCCTACCAGTCGGTCACCCCGCTCACGCTGGGCGAACTGTGGGCGATCCCGATCATGCTGCGGCTGGCGCTGATCGAGAACCTGCGCCGGGTCAGCGCACAGGTGATCACCGGCCGCATCGACCGCGACCTGGCCGACGTGTGGGCCGACCGTTTCGCCGCCAGGGCCGAGTCCGATCCCAAGAGCGTGGTGCTGGTGATCGCCGACATGGCGCGCGCACAGCCGCCGCCGAGCAGCGCCTTCGTCGCCGAGATCGTGCGCCGGTTGCAGGGGCAGGGTGCGGCGCTGAGCCTGCCGCTGACCTGGATCGAGCAGTGGCTGGCGGACCACGAGCAGGGCATCGCGCAGCTGGTGCAGGTCGAGAACCGGCAGCAGGCCGCCGACCAGGTGTCGATCAGCAACAGCATCGGCAGCCTGCGCCTGCTGTCGATGACCGACTGGCGCGAGTTCGTCGAGACCATGAGCATGGTCGAGGCCACGCTGCGCGACGACCCCGATGGCACCTACGGGCGCATGGATTTCGCCACCCGCGACCGCTACCGGCACGTGGTCGAGGACATCGCCCGCCGCGGCAAGCTGGCCGAGACCGATGTCGCCCGCACTGTGCTCGAACTCGCGCGCGACGCCGGCGACGGCATCGCCACCCACGTGGGCTATTACCTGGTCGACGCCGGGCGCCCGGTGCTGGAGCGCAGGCTGTCGCTGCGTCGTGGCCCGCTGGTGGCGCTGCGACGCGGCACCGGGCGCGTGCCGCTGCCGCTGTACGTGTTGCCGATCGCCGGCATCGTGGCTCTGTTCACCTTCGGCCTGGTCCAGGACGCGTACGCGATCCTCGGCGACCGCGGCCTGCTGTGGCTGGTCGCAGTGCTGTGCGTGATCGCCTTCAGCGAGCTGGGCGTGGTGCTAGTGAACTGGTTCGCGACGATCCTGGTCATGCCGCGGGCGCTGCCGCGGCTGGACTATTCGGCCGGCATCCCGCCCGACGCGCGCACGCTGGTGGTGGTGCCGACGATGATCGGCGACGCGTCGACGGTCGGCCCGCTGGTGGACGCGCTGGAAGTCCGGTTCCTCGCCAACCGCGACCGCAACCTGCACTTCGCGCTGCTGACCGACTTCCTCGACGCCGACGAACAGGTGCTGGCGCAGGACGCCGGCGCGCTGACCGCGGCGCGCGAGGAGATCGAGGCACTCAACAGCCGCCATGCCGGCGACGGCGACGACATCTTCTTCCTCATGCACCGGCCGCGCAGCTGGAACCCGCGCGAGCGCAAGTGGATGGGCCACGAACGCAAGCGCGGCAAGCTGGGCGCGCTCAATGCGCTGCTGCGCCTGGGCGACGGGGGTGCGTTCTCGATGATCGTCGGCGACGCCGGCGTGCTGCGCGGCGTGCGCTACGTGATCACGCTCGATACCGACACCCGGCTGCCGCGCGACGCCGCACGCGAGCTGGTGGGCACGCTGGCGCACCCGCTCAACCGCGCGCGGATCGACACGCGCCGTGGCGTGGTCGACGGCGGCTACGGCATCCTGCAGCCGCGCGTGGGCACCAGCATGGGCGGCGAGCGGCATTCGTGGTACTCGCGGCTGTTCGGGAGCGAACCGGGGATCGACCCGTACACGCGCACGGTCTCGGACGTGTACCAGGACCTGTTCGGCGAGGGCTCGTTCGTCGGCAAGGGCATCTACGACGTCGCCGCCTTCGAGCAGTCGCTGGACGAACGTTTCCCCGACAACCGCATCCTCAGCCACGACCTGCTCGAAGGCTGCTACGCCCGCGCCGGCCTGGTCAGCGACGTGCAGCTGTACGAGGACTACCCGTCGCGCTACGCGCTCGAGGTCAAGCGCCGCCACCGCTGGATCCGCGGCGACTGGCAGCTGCTGCCGTGGCTGCTGCCGTGGGTGCCGACCGGCAACGGCCGGCACGAACGCAATCCGCTGTCGATGCTGTCGCGCGGCAAGCTGCTCGACAACCTGCGCCGCAGCCTGGTGCCGACGGCGACGGTGGCGCTGTTCGTGCTCGGCTGGCTGCTGGCGCCGCACCCGCTGGGCTGGACGCTGTGGGTCCTGTCGACGCTGCTGGTCGCGCCGCTGATGGCGGCCCTGACCGCACTGCTGGACAAGCCCGCCGAACTGCCGCTGCGTGCGCACCTGCGGCATCGCGCGCAGGCCGCGGGGCGCGACCTGGCAAGGATCGCGCTGGGGGCGGCGTTGCTGCCGTACGAAGCCTTCTACAGCCTGGATGCGATCGCGCGGACGCTGTGGCGGATGCTGGTCTCGCACCGCCGCATGCTGCAGTGGAGTCCGTCGAGCGAAGTCGAGAAGACGCTCGGCGACGGGCTGGCGGCGTCGCTGCGCTCGATGTGGTTCGCGCCGGTGTTCGTATTCGCTGTGGCCGCGGCGCTGCTGCGCCTGCACCCGACGGCGCTGCCGGTGGCCGCGCCGCTGCTGGCGCTGTGGCTGCTGTCGCCGGTGCTGGCCTGGTGGACCGGCCGGCCACGCAAGCGCGCCGCATCGGGATTGTCGGCGGAGCAGGGCAGGTTCCTCGGCCGGCTGTCGCGGCGCACCTGGGCGTTCTTCGAGGATTTCGTCACCGCCGCCGACCACTGGCTGCCGCCGGACAACATCCAGGAGCATCCCGCACTGCAGGTCGCGCGGCGCACGTCGCCGACCAACATCGGCCTGGCGCTGCTGGCCAACCTGTCCGCGCAGGATTTCGGCTACCTGCAGCCCGCGCCCATGGCCGAACGCATCGGCCGCACGCTGGACACGCTGGAAGCGCTGCCGCGGCACCGCGGTCACTACTACAACTGGTACGACACCGAAACGCTGCACCCGCTGCCGCCGCGGTACGTGTCGACAGTGGACAGCGGCAACCTCTCCGGGCACCTGCTGACCCTGCGCCAGGGGCTGCTGGCACAGCCGGATGCACCGGTGCTGGCGCCTGCCACCTGGCAGGGCCTGGGTGATGTCGCCGGCGTACTGGTAGAGAGCGGCGGCGAACTGCCGGCGGAGTTGCGCGCCAGGCTCGACGCGCTGCTGGCCGCGCCGCCGGCGACCTGCGGCGAGGCCGCGCGCGCGGTTGCCGAGCTGGCGTCTCTGGCCGAGCCGCTGGCCGCGCCCGGGGAGTCCTTCGAACCCGAACCCGATGCGGACGCCGATGCATCCACGCAAGCCGCGTATTGGGCGCACAAGCTGCTCGACCAATGCCGCGCCGCCGGCGCCGCGCTGGCATGGCTGCCGGAGGCACTGTCGGCGTCCGCGATCCCGACCCTGCGCGAGCTGGCCAGCCGGCCGGATGCGGGCGTCGCGGCCACCGCCCGCGAGCGCATCGCCGAATTCGAGCGCCTGGCCCACATCGCCGGCCAGTGCGCACAAATGGAACTCGACTTCCTCTACGACCGCAGCCGCCACCTGCTCACCATCGGCTACAACGTCGACGAACATCGCAGCGATCCGGGCTACTACGACCTGCTGGCGTCGGAGGCGCGGCTGGGGACCTTCCTGGGCATCGCGCGCGGCCAGCTGCCGCAGGACGCATGGTTCGCGCTGGGCCGGCTGCTGACCGACATCGACGGCGATCCCGCGCTGCTGTCGTGGAGCGGTTCGATGTTCGAGTACCTGATGCCACAGCTGGTGATGCCCAGTTACGAAGGCTCGCTGCTCGACCAGACCGCGCAGGCCTCCGTGGTCCGGCAGATCGAGTACGGCCGCCAGCGCGACGTGCCGTGGGGCATTTCCGAGTCCGGCTACAACACCATCGATGCGCGCATGAACTACCAGTACCGCGCCTTCGGCGTGCCGGGCCTGGGCCTGCGGCGCGGGTTGGCGCAGGACCTGGTGATCGCGCCGTACGCCAGCATGATGGCGCTGATGGTCGCGCCGGCCGAAGCGTGCGCCAACCTGCAGCGCATGGTTGCCGCGGGTTTTTCCGGCCGCCACGGCATGTACGAGGCGATCGACTACACGCCCGCGCGCCTGCCGCGCGGGCAGGCGCATGCGCTGGTGCGCTCGTACATGGCCCACCACCAGGGCATGGGGCTGCTGGCGCTGGACTACCTGCTGCACGACCAGCCGATGCAGCGCCGGTTCGTGTCCGATCCCGAATTTCAGGCGACGCTGCTGCTGCTGCAGGAGCGTATCCCGCGCACCGGCGCGTTCCACCCGCATACCACCGAGGTCGCCGGCGCGGCGGTGGTCCCGGACACGGCGGAAACCCGCCTGCGCATCTTCCGCAACGCCTCCTCGCCGCGGCCGGCGGTGCAGATGCTGTCCAACGGCCGCTACCACGCGATGCTGACCAGCGCCGGCGGCGGCTACAGCCGCCTGCACGAGATGGCCGTGACGCGCTGGCGCGAGGACGGCACGCGCGACCCCTGGGGCAGCTGGTGCTACCTGCGCGACGTGGACAGCGGCGAGTTCTGGTCGGCCTCGCACCAGCCCACCGCGGTGGAGGTGTCGGGCTACGAGGCGATCTTCTCCGACGCCAAGGCCGAGTTCCGCGGCCGCAAGCAGGGCTTCGAGACGCACCTGGAAATCGCCGTTTCGCCCGAGGACGACATCGAGCTGCGTCGCCTGCACGTGACCAACCAGTCGCGCGGCCCGCGCACAATCGAGATCACGACCTATGCGGAAGTGGTGCTGGCGCCGGCGGTCTCCGACGAGCTGCATCCGGCCTTCAGCAACCTGTTCGTGCAGACCGAGCTGGTGCCCGGGCGGCAGGCGATCCTGTGCACGCGGCGCGCACGCGCGCACGATGAAGTGCCGCCGTGGATGTTCCACCTGGTCGCCGTGCACGACGCGGACATCGTGCAGATTTCCTACGAGACCGACCGCTCGCGGTTCATCGGCCGCGGCCACGACGCGCGCACGCCGAAGGCGCTGCTGGAAGCCGGGCCGCTGTCGGGCAGCGAAGGGTCGGTGCTCGATCCGATCGTCGCGATCCGGTCGCAGATCACGCTGGCGCCGGACCAGACCGCGATCATCGACATGGTCACCGGCGTGGCCGGCGCGCGCGCCGACTGCGCGTCGCTGGTCGACAAGTACCGCGACCGCCGCCTGGCGGACCGCGTGTTCGACCTGGCCTGGACCCACAGCCAGGTGGTGCGCCGCCAGATCAACGCCACCCAGGCCGACGCGCAGCTGTACGAGCGCCTGGCCGGGCTGGTGCTGCACGCGCATCCGGCGCTGCGCGCCGATCCCTCGGTACTGCTGCAGAACCGGCGCGGGCAGTCGGGGCTGTGGGGGCAGGCGATTTCCGGTGACCACCCGATCGTGCTGGTGCAGATCAAGGAGGCGGAGAACATCGAGCTGGTGCGGCAGATGGTGCAGGCCTACGCATACTGGCGGCTCAAGGGCCTGACCGTCGACCTGGTGATCTGGAACGAGGAGCAGGGCGGCTACCGCCAGCAGCTGCACGACCAGATCATGGGACTGATTTCGGCCGGCGTGGAAGCCAACGTGATCGACCGCCCCGGCGGCATCTTCGTGCGCCCGGCGCACCAGCTTCCGCAGGAAGACCGCATCCTGCTGCAGTCGGTGGCGCGCGTGATCGTCGGCGACGCGCACGGCACGCTTGCCGAACAGGTCGCGCGCCGCCCGCCGCCGGAAACGGTGGTACCGCCGCTGCAGCCGCAGCCGACCCAGTACGAACTGATGCCGCTGCCCACCGAAGACGAACACGCCGACGTCGGGCGCGGCGGCAACGCCATGGTCGACCCGTGGCCGTTCGACCCGGTCTCGGAGCCGCTGCGCGTGGGCAACGGCATCGGTGCGTTCTCGGCCGACGGCCGCGAATACGTGATCGACCTGCCGCCGGGCAGCACCACGCCGGCGCCGTGGTCGAACGTGCTCGCGAACCCGCACTTCGGCTGCGTGGCCAGCGAGTCGAACGTCGGCTACACCTGGGCCGAGAACGCGCACGAGTTCCGCCTCACGCCCTGGCACGACGATCCGGTGACCGACGCCAGCGGCGAGGCCTTCTACCTGCGCGACGAGCAGACCGGCCAGTTCTGGTCGCCGACCCCGCTGCCGTGCCGCGGCGAGGGCGCCTACCGGGTGCGGCACGGCTTCGGCTACAGCGTCTACGAGCACGAGCAGGACGGCATCGCCAGCGAGCTGTGGGTCTACGTGGCGCGCGAGGCCGCGGTCAAGTACAGCGTGCTGCGCGTGCGCAACACCGGCGACCGCACCCGCAGGCTCAGCGCCACCGGCTACGTCGAGTGGATCCTCGGCGACCTGCGCGCGCGCACGCAAATGCACGTCGTGACCGAGGCCGATACCGAGCACGGCCAGGCCATACTCGCGCGCAACGCCTACAACACCGAGTTCGGCGGCCGCACCGCGTTCTTCGCCGCGGACGTCGACGCGGCCGGCTGGCACGGCGAGGAAGCGCGCCACAGCCTTGGCGGCGACCGCACCGAGTTCGTCGGACGCAACGCCAGCCTGCGCGCGCCGGCGGCGATGACGCGCGAACGCCTGTCCGGGCGGCTGGGCGCGGGGCTCGACCCCTGCGCCGCGCTGCAGGTGCCGCTGGACCTGGCGCCGGGGCAGTCGCGCGACGTCGTGTTCCGCCTCGGCGCCGGACGTACCCGGCCCGAGGCGCTGGCGACGCTGCGCGAGACGCGCGGCCGCGACGCGGCCTGGGACGCGCTGGACGAAGTACGCATCGGCTGGCTGCGCACGCTGGGCGCGGTACAGGTCGAGACGCCCGAGCCGTCGGTCGACCTGCTCGCCAACGGCTGGCTGCTGTACCAGACCATCGGCTGCCGCTATTTCGCGCGCAGCGGCTACTACCAGTCCGGTGGCGCGTTCGGCTTCCGCGACCAGCTGCAGGACACGATGGCGATGCTGCACGCCGAGCCGAAGCTCGCGCGCGACCACCTGCTGCTCTGCGCCGAGCACCAGTTCATCGACGGCGACGTGCAGCACTGGTGGCACCCGCCACTGGACCGCGGCGTACGCACGCGCTGCTCCGACGACTACCTGTGGCTGCCACTGGCGACCTGCCGCTACGTCGAGGCGACCGGCGACCGCGACGTGCTCAACGAGCGCATGACCTACGTCGAGGGACGCCGCGTCAATCCCGACGAGGAGTCCTACTACGACCTGCCATCGCGCTCGGGCACGCGCGAAACCCTGTACCAGCACTGCGTGCGCAGCCTGCAGCGCGCACTCGACCTGTTCGGCGAACGCGGCCTGCCGCTGATCGGCACCGGCGACTGGAACGACGGCATGAACCGGGTGGGGGAGGGCGGCCGCGGCGAGAGCGTCTGGCTTGGATTCTTCCTCTACGACGTGCTCGGCCGTTTCCAGGTCCTGGCGCGCGACCGCGGCGACCTGCTGTTCGCCGAGCGCTGCCTGGAACGCGCCACGCAGCTGCGCGACAACCTGGAGAACCACGCCTGGGACGGCGCCTGGTACCGGCGCGCGTGGTTCGACAACGGCGCGCCGCTGGGTTCGACCGAAAGCGACGAATGCAACATCGACTCGATCTCGCAGAGCTGGTCGGTGCTGTCCGGCGCGGCCGATACCGGGCGCGCCACGCAGGCAATGGAGTCGCTCGACCAGCGCCTGGTGCGCCGCGACGCCGGCCTGGTGCAGCTGCTGGACCCGCCGTTCGACAAGACCTCGCAGGATCCCGGTTACATCCGCGGCTATGTTCCGGGTGTGCGCGAGAACGGCGGCCAATACACCCATGCCGCGGTGTGGGCGACGATGGCCTTCGCCGAACTCGGCGACCACGCACGCGCGTGGGAACTGTTCGGGATGATCAACCCGATCCACCACGGCGACAGTGCCGAGCGCATCGCCACCTACAAGGTCGAGCCCTACGTGGTGGCCGCGGACGTGTACGCGGTCGAACCGCACGTCGGTCGCGGTGGCTGGACCTGGTACACCGGTTCGGCCGGGTGGATGTACCGGCTGGTTATCGAATCGCTGCTCGGACTGCGGCTTGAAGGCGGCAGCCTGCGGCTGTCGCCCTGCATCCCGCCCGACTGGCCCGGGTACCGCGTGCGCTACCGCTACCGCGACACCGTCTACCGCATCCACGTCCGCCAGGAAGCCGGGCAGGGCACGCCACGGCTGCGCGTCGACGGCGTCGAGCACACCGGGCTTGCGATTCCCCTGCACGACGACCGCGCGCAGCACGAGGTCGAGCTATGGTTGCCACGGAGTTCGAAGCCGGGCGCGTAACCTTCCGCCGCGGTACCGCAAGGAAATCCCGACCCCACCGCACGCGATTCCCTGACCGGTTGCCGCGGTCACGGCCGATGCTCCCGGCTGCCACCGCGCGCCATCCTTGCCGTGTCCACGCACGACAGGGAAACGTCGCAGATGAAATGGAGCTCACTCCTGTTCGCGTCGCTGCTGCTGTGCACGTGTGCGCCGCACGCCCGTGCCGAAGGCTTCCACAAGTGCGGCGGCGAGGGTGGGGCGGTTGCGTACCGCAGCCAGACCTGCCTGCCCGGCGAAACGCTGCTCGCCACCCTCGAACCAGAGCCCGAATTTTCCGCGCAGCGCAACGATGCCGAACGGAACAGCACGGCACCCGCTCCCCGCCCGAAACCGGCCCGCAACGCGGACCGCCGGGAACGCAGCCATGCCACGCAACGCCTGCAGGGCAGCCGCAAACCCCGGGCGAAGAAAAACCCCTGCGCCGCCGCCAAGCTGGCCCGCGACGACTTCCAGCGCCGCCGCGGCATCCGGATCACAATGGTCGAACTGTCGCGCTGGAACCATCGCGTCTACGACGCCTGCAAGTAGGCAGGTGGCGCCATCCGTCGCCCGCACCTGTGCGCGGGCGACGGCAGAGGGTGCGACGGCAGCTAGAACTGCAGGCGCGCACCCACCGACAGCGACCGCGGCGCGCCGGCCTGCAGGATGGCGTCGTCCGCAGCGGCACGATCGCGCACGCTGAAGGTGCCGACGTAGTCCTTGTCCAGCAGGTTGCGAGCCTCGGCGAACAGCGTCCATTGGCCGCGCTCGATGCCGGCGCGCAGTCCGAGCAGGTGGTATCCGCGCACACGGTAATGGTTGTCGAAATCCGCGTAGCGTGCACCGACCAGGTCGAACGTCGGCCCGGCAAAGAACCCGGCATCGTTGCGGTAGATCAGCTCGCCGCGTATCGCGTAGTCGGGCGCCGCAGGCAGGTCGTTGTCGCCATAGGTGCGGTCGCCATCGAATGAAAACGCGTTGCAGGTCACGCTGACCAGCGGCTCGATGCGATGCGAGCCGTCGCCGAACGCGAAACTCGCGCCCGCCACCGCCTCGATGCCGGCGTGGACCGTGCGGTCGATGTTGGTGGACAGGCTGGTGCCCGGCGCCGACGGATCGTCGACGGACAGGATTTCGTCGCGGATCCGCGCGTGGTACAGCGACAGGTCCCAGTGCAGGCGCGTCGCCGCGGCCGTCGTCGTGCTGCCGCGCAGCCCGACTTCCAGCACGCTGCCGTGCATCGCGTCGAGCGTGGCGTCGCCGCCGCGCACGTCGTCCTCGAGTTCGAACGTCGTGGGCGCCTCGTACAGCCGGCTGAGGCTCGCGAAGGCCTCGGCGGACGGCGCCAGCGTCCGGATCACGCCCACGCGCGGATTGAGCGAGGAATAGTCCGCGTCCGGATGGCGCACGCTGCCGCTGGCCAGGTCGGTGTTGCGCACGTCGCGGCCGGTGAGCACGCCCTGGACGCCGTAGACCAGCGTCCAGCCCGGACGCAAGCACCAGCGATCGAGCACGAAGGCCTCCACGCTGCCGGAACGATTGTCGATGAGGCCGGTGCGGCCGTTGCGGCGGCCGCCGTCGTTGCGGTAGTTGGCGCCCGTTTCATGGGTCGTGGCCAGGTTGATGCCGGCCAGCACGTCATGGTCCCCGCGCTGGACCTGGTAGCGGACCATGCCGCCCAGCGTGCGCTGGCGTGTGTCCTTCAGCAGGCTGAAGACCTCCACCGGCGGATTGGGCCCGGGCCCGTCGAAATCGACCATGACCTTGTCCACGATCGGGTGGTAGAGGTCCTGGTCCTCGTACGACAGCCCGAACTCGAGCCGGCGCCCGGGCTCGATGTGCCAGTTGCCCTTTGCAGCCAGGCGGCTGGTGCGCACGTTGAGCTGGTAGTTGCCGCTGATCGCCGATGGATTGGCCTGGTACGGGTCCTGGTCGAACTGCGCGCGGGTCAGCGCACCGGCGAGCTGTTCGTCATTGTCGATATGAGTGGCGAACACGCGCAGGTCGAAGTCATCGGACACCTGCCAGCCGCCGTTGGCATACAGGCCGCTGCGATCCTGCCGGCTGTGCCGGCGATAACCGTCGCGGCTGCGCGCTTCCAGCGTGACCTGGCCATCGAAATCGTCCGCCACACCGCCGCCGGTCAGCCGTCCGCCCAGCAGGCCGTGGCTGCCGGCATCGAGGACGAACTGCGTGGCCGCGCCGTCGCGTGCGGTGGCCGAAACGAAATCCATCGCGCCGCCCAGGTTGCTCGCGCCATAGGCCAGCGCGTTGGCACCGTGCGCGACGATCACCCGGCTGGCCGCCATCGGGTCCGGGAACCGGTTGTGGTTGTTGCCGTCGGCGGTGGTGATCGGCAGGCCGTCCTGGAACAGCTTGACCCCGTTGCTGTCGTAGTCGGTGGCGTCCAGGTTGGAGCCGCGGCTGGAAATGAAGATCGCGTCACCCCCGGTCGAACTCTGCGTCCACACGCCGGGGACGTAGCGCAGGGCATCGGCGACGTTGCCGACGGATCATTCGTAGAACGTTTCGCCGTCCACGACGCTGACGCTGCCGGGCGTCAGCTCGCGTTCGGCCTCGACGGGATCACGCAGGACGCCGTGGACGTGGATCGCATCGAGCGTGGTGGCCTGCGGCGCGGCGTCATCGGGCACCGGGGTGGCAGCGGCCGAGGCGGGCAGCGGTGAGGACAGCGCGGCCACGATGGCCACGCACAGGCACGACGAACGCATCGCCGTGCAGACGGGACTGGACATATCGACTCCAAAGCACAAGGGCGCGGCGCAACGGCCGCGCGGGTAGGTCGCTTGCTTGTGGTTCAGAGCGCGAGGGGCGGGGCCTGCGAACCCAGTCCGCGCAGGTTGCGCGGCCATCGCAGGAACAATGAATAGGCGCGCGGAGTCGGTGGCGGCGGTGCGCGCAGCAGCAGTGCGAACACCAGCAGCACCACGACCGGCACCGGCGTGGAAAGCAGGCAATAGCCGCAGACGTCACCCATGGTCGTCATCGGCTGCACGGGCGCCGTTCCTTCGTCGCCGATCGGCAGGACCTCGACCACCCTCAGGCCCGCAGCCGTGCACATCTGCTGCAACGCGGGCCCGACCGTCGGCATCGTCGCCGCCAGGACGCGGCTGACCGTGGGCACGGCAGCGATCAACAGCATCGCCAGGACGGCGAACCATGCCATGTGCCGGAAACTGCGGGAGCCGCGGGTCATCCGCACATTGTAGGTCCTGGCGGGCTTCCGGCACCGCTGACGGCGGAAAGACAAACAGGCAAACGCGGATGGCTCCCGGCACCCAACGCCGATGGCTGGGTGGAGTTCGGGTGCCTTGTGCCGCGAATGGAGGCCGCGTTTGCGCGCATCGTGCGCCAGGCAGATGACAGGTCCGGCAACGTGGCGATCCATGCGATGCACGTGCAGCGGCCACGGAGGACGTGAGGCGGCGGCCGTCCGGCCGGGAAACGCAGCCAAACAATGGCGGGAGTTCCCGCGCGCCCAAACCCTTGCATGGACCTTCGTCCAGGGTTGCTAGGCTTCGGCCATGGACCGGTTTTCACGTCGTCGATTCGTGGCAGGGCTGGCTGGCGTTCCTGCGCTGGGGCTGGCGGGCCAACTGCCTGCCGCTTCAATGATACATAATAGACATTATGCGAAATTAAATATCCAGACCGATGTTCGCCAGCAGCCCGTCGGCAGCGACTACGCCCTGTCCGTCGGCGCCCTTCCGGTCAACTACACCGGCCGCCCGGCCAACGCCGTGGCAATCAACGGCGGCATCCCCGGACCGCTGCTGCGCTGGCGCCAGGGGCAAACCGTCACGCTGCGGGTCGCCAACCGGCTCGGCGTGGATACCTCGATCCATTGGCACGGGATCCTGCTGCCGTCGAACATGGACGGCGTGCCCGGGCTGAGCTTCCACGGCATCCGGCCCGGCGAGGCATTCGCTTACAAATTCACGCTGAAACAGGCCGGTACGTACTGGTACCACGCCCATTCCAGCCTGCAGGAAGCCAAGGGCGTCTATGGTGCGATCGTGATCGAGCCGGACCAGCCCGATCCGGTCGCCGCGGACCGTGACTATGTGCTGCTGCTGTCGGACTGGAGCGACGAGGATCCGCACGCGATCGTGCGCAAGCTCAAGATCCAGCCCGACTACTACAACCGCCACAAGCGCACGGTCGGCGATTTCATCCGCGACGCGCGCCGCGACGGCCTCGGCGCCACGCTGAACGACCGCGGCATGTGGGGCCGGATGCGGATGAGCCCGACGGATCTCGCCGACGTCAACGGGTTGACCTACACCTTCCTGGTCAACGGCACCACGCCGGCCGGCAACTGGACGGGCCTGTTCAAGCGCGGCGAACGGGTCCGGCTGCGTTTCATCAACGGCTCGGCGATGACGTACTTCGACGTGCGCATTCCCGGCCTGGAGATGACCGTGGTCGCCGCCGACGGCCAGCCGGTGCATCCGGTCAGCATCGACGAGTTCCGCATCGGGGTGGCCGAAACGCTGGACGTGGTGGTCACGCCGATGGAGGACCAGCCCTACACCGTGTTTGCGCAGGCAATGGATCGCAGCGGCTATGCGCGCGCCACGCTGGCGCCAAGGATCGGACTGGAAGCACCCGTCCCTGCCCTCGATCCACGCCCGATCCTGACCATGGCCGACATGGGCCACGGCGATCATGCGGGACACGACATGTCCGGCCACGCGATGAAGATGGACGCGCCGGAAGCACCTCGATCAACACAGCCCGCCGCCGCTTCAACGCACGACCATGGCGCGATGAACCACGGTGGGATGGACCACGCGGCAATGGATCACGCCGCCATGGGGCACGCCACACCGGGCCATGCGGCGATGGACCATTCGATGCACGGCGCCGGTGGCAGCACTGCCGCGATGGTGTCGCACCCGGCCAGCGAAACCGGCAACCCGGCCGTCGACATGCAGACGATGACGCCATCGCGTGCGCTCGACGATCCCGGCATCGGCCTGCGCGGCAACGGCCGCCGCGTGCTGACCTACGCGAATCTGAAAAGCGCCTTCGACGACCCCGACCCGCGCGAGCCCTCGCGCACCGTCGAGCTGCACCTGACCGGCAACATGGAACGCTACGTCTGGGGCTTCGACGGCATCCGCTTTTCCGAGGCCGAACCGATCCGCCTCAACCATGGCGAACGCATGCGCATCGTGCTGGTCAACGACACGATGATGGAACACCCGATCCATCTGCATGGCCTGTGGAGCGACCTGGAGGACCAATCCGGCGCCTTCCACCTGCGCAAGCACACGATCAGCGTGCCACCGGGCCATGTGCGCAGCTATCGCGTCAGCGCCGATGCCATCGGTCGCTGGGCCTACCACTGCCACATGCTGCTGCACATGGAGCTGGGCATGTTCCGCGAGGTACGCGTCGAATGACACCGCCTGCGCTCGCACTACTGGCAATCGCGGCAGCCGGCATCGCCATGCCGGCATCTGCACAGCACGATGCTCACGCGCACCCTGCGCAGCCGAACGCTTCCACGCCGCCGGTCGCCGACCCGCACGCGCATCATGGCCACGCCATGCCCGCCCCCACTTCCCAGGCGCAGTTGTCCTCCCCCTTCCCTGCCCCCACGGCCGCCGAGCGCGTCGCCGCATTCCCGGCCGATCTCGAAGGCATGGACATGCGCGCACACATGGACGACAACCCGCTGGTCGCGGTGTTTCGCGGCGACCGGCTCGAATACGGCGATGGCGATGCACTCGGCTGGGACCTGCGCGCGGGCATCGGGCGCAACCTCGACAAGCTCTGGCTGCGCAGCGAGGGCGAGCGCCGCGACGGCAGGCTCGAGCATGCCCGCACGGAACTGTCCTGGAGCCACGCCACCGGACCATGGTGGGACCGCACGATCGGCCTGCGCCACGATGCGGGCAGCGGCGGCGCGGCGCGCGACTGGGCGGCGATCGGCGTGCAGGGCCTGGCGCCGTACAAGTTCGAGTTCGAAGCCACCGGCTACGTCGGCACCGCCGGCCGCCTGGCTGCTCGCGTGGAAGGCGAATACGAAATCCTGCTCACGAACCGCCTCATCCTGCAGCCGAAGCTGGAAGCCAACTTCTACAGCCGCGACGACGAAGACAACCGCCTCGGCAAGGGCCTGAGTGACGCCAGTTTCGGCCTGCGTCTGCGCTACGAATTCAGCCCGCGCTTCGCGCCCTACGTTGGCCACGTCTGGACGCGCCGTTTCGGCGACACCGCCGATCTCGTCGAAGCCGCAGGCCATGAAGCCGGCGAGCATGGCTGGGTCGCCGGCGTCCGCTTCTGGTTCTGAGGGACGGGACGCCCACCTCAACCCCGCCCTGCCCAGCGCCCTCTTTTGCAGCCGGCGAGCACGGCCAGGGATTCACGCCAAACCCTTGACCTTTGACCAGAGTCAAGGGTCTACCATGACGTCCTGCATCCGGAGATATCCATGAACATCGGCCAGCTCGCGCGCCAGGCCGGCGTGCCCATCGACACCGTCCGCTACTACGAGCGTCAGGGCCTGATCCCGGAGCCGCCGCGCAGCACCAGCGGCTACCGCCAGTACGGGCCGGGTGACGTCACGCGCCTGGAGTTCATCCGCCGCGCCAAAACCCTCGGATTCACACTTGAGGAAATAGGTGAACTCATGGCGATAAGTGGAAATTATTCCAATGATATGAAGGAGATGAAGCAGAAAGCTTCCACGAAACTTCAAGTCGTGGAAGCACGCCTGGAAGAGCTGGTCCGGATGCGCGACGCCCTGCGCGGGCTGGTCGACGCCTGCCCCGGACATGGCCCGCTGGCGGCCTGCCCGATCATGGCGGCGCTGACCACCGACCCGGCCACCGACAGCAGCCGGGCCGCCTGACATGCCACACCACCACGACCACGCCTCCCACGACGGCTGCTGCGGCAAACAGGTGCAACCGGCTGCCACCGGCAAGGCCATCGACCCGGTCTGCGGCATGACCGTGGACCCGGCGAAGACCCCGCACCACGCGACCCACGAAGGCATCGAGTACCACTTCTGCAATCCGCGCTGCCGGGAGAAATTCATCGCCGACCCGATGCGCTACCTGCACCCGGAAACGGTCGAACCCGCGCCCCCTCCCCCGCCCGGCACGCGCTACTTCTGCCCGATGGATCCGCAGATCGAGCAGGACGGCCCCGGCACCTGCCCGATCTGCGGCATGGCGCTGGAGCCGATGCTGCCGTCGCTGGACGACGGCGAGAACCCGGAGCTGGTCGATTTCCGCCGCCGCTTCTGGTGGACGCTGCCGTTGAGCCTGGCGACGATGCTGCTGGCGATGGCCGGGCACCTGTTCGACTTGGTGCCCGCAGCAGTACAGCCATGGATCGAATTCGCGCTCGCCAGCCCGGTCGTGCTCTGGGCCGGTTGGCCCTTCCTGCAGCGCTGGGCGCAGTCGATCCGCAACCGCAGCCCCAACATGTGGACGCTGATCGGCACCGGCGTGATCGCCGCCTACGGCTACAGCGTGGTCGCCACCATCGCGCCCGGCGCGTTCCCGGCGTCGTTCCGCGACCATGGCGTGGTCGGGGTGTATTTCGAGGCGGCGGCGATGATCGTGTCGCTGACCCTGCTCGGCCAGCTGCTCGAACTCAAGGCCCGCTCACGCACGTCCGCGGCGATCCGCGAACTGCTGGAACTGGCGCCGAAAACCGCGCGCCGCATCCGCGACGATGGCGGCGAGGAAGACGTCGAACTCGCCGACATCCGCGCCGGCGACCGGCTGCGGGTGCGCCCGGGCGAGAAGGTGCCGGTCGACGGCGTACTCGTCGAAGGCCGTTCCAGCGTCGACGAATCGATGCTCACCGGGGAGCCGGTGCCCGTCGAAAAGACGATCGACGACCGCGTCATCGGCGCCACCATCAACGGCACCGGCGGCTTCGTGATGCGCGCGGAGAACGCCGGCGGCGATGGCGTGCTGGCGCAGATCGTGCAGATGGTCGCGCAGGCGCAGCGCTCGCGCGCGCCGATGCAGCGCATGGCCGACAAGGTGGCGTACTGGTTCGTGCTCGGCGTGCTGGGCATCGCCACGCTCACTTTCTTCGGCTGGGGCCTGTTCGGCCCGGCGCCGTCGTGGACGCACGCGATCCTCGCCGCGGTGTCGGTGCTGATCATCGCCTGCCCCTGCGCGCTGGGGCTGGCCACGCCGATGTCGATCATGGTCGCCACCGGCCGCGCGGCGCAGGCCGGCGTGCTGTTCCGCGACGCAGAGGCAATCGAAACCCTGCATCGCATCGACACGCTGGTGGTCGACAAGACCGGCACCCTGACCGAAGGCCGACCCGCCTTCCGCGAGGTCGTGGCGGTCGAGCCGTGGGAGCACGACGAGGTATTGCGACTGGCCGCCAGCCTCGACCTGGGCAGCGAGCATCCGCTGGCCGCGGCAATCGTCGCCGAAGCACGGCGCCGCGATCTGCCGCTGTCGACGGCGACGGACTTCGAATCCGTCACCGGTGCGGGCGTCCGTGGCACCGTCGACGGCCGGGCGCTGGCATTGGGCAACGACGCGCTGATGCGTGAACACGGCGCCGACCCGCAGCCGCTCGCCGAGCGCGCCGCGGACCTGCGCGCGCACGGCGCCAGTGTCATGCACCTGTGCGTGGACGGCGCGCTGGCGGGCCTGGTCGCCGTCGCCGATCCGCTCAAGGCCGGCAGCGCGGCCGCCATCGATCGCTTGCACGCGGACGGGCTGCGTATCGTCATGGCCTCCGGCGATGCCGCTGCCACCGCGCGCGCGGTCGCCGGCGAACTGGGCATCGACGAGGTGCATGGCGAGGTGCGGCCGGCCGACAAGCTGGAACTGGTGCAACGGCTGAAAGCCGGGGGCCGCCGCGTGGCCATGGCCGGCGACGGCATCAATGATGCGCCCGCGCTGGCCGCCGCCGACGTCGGCATCGCCATGGGCACCGGCACCGACGTCGCCATGTCCAGCGCCCAGGTCACGCTGGTCAAGGGCGACCTGGCCGGCATCGCCCGCGCACGCGCGGTCTCCGTCGCCACGGTGCGCAACATGCGCCAGAACCTCGGGTTTGCCTTCGCCTACAACGCGCTGGGCATCCCGATCGCCGCGGGCGTGCTTTACCCGCTGACCGGCCTGCTGCTGTCGCCGATGCTGGCCGCACTGGCGATGAGCCTGAGCTCGGTTTCGGTGGTCGGCAACGCGTTGCGTCTGCGGCTGTCCGCGCCCGACGGTGAACAAAATGCGTCGAACGCGAAAACAAGGCTTGCGCGTTCGCCGGACGCTGGCTAGAATTTCGCGCTTTCCAGCCCGTGGGGCCATAGCTCAGCTGGGAGAGCGCCTGCATGGCATGCAGGAGGTCGGCGGTTCGATCCCGCCTGGCTCCACCACCATTCCGGAACCGGTACCGCCGTTTCCGACCCGAGTTCCAACTGCGTCCCCATCGTCTAGAGGCCTAGGACACCACCCTTTCACGGTGGACACCGGGGTTCGAATCCCCGTGGGGACGCCACTTCAAACCGGAACAGGCCCGCTTCGGCGGGCCTGTTTTCGTATGCGCGATCCGAATGGCCCGTCCTGGCCGGGACCCCGCGCAGCCGCCGTTGACTGCATGGCGACGACGCCGGCCCCGGGCCGGCTGCGATCATGGAGCAAGGCGATGGCAAGGTCCGTACTGACCGTGGAGCCGGCCCCGCGCGGCTGGATCGTCCGCCAGGGCGGCAGGGCCCTGGAAATCCTGCCGACCAAGCTCGAGGCCATCGGCGTCGCCAGCCGGATGGCCGAAGACCTGCACCGCACCCACGGCGACGCGACCGGCGTCGCGGTGCGGATCGCGGGCGGCGACAGCGTCCTGATCGCACGCCACGGCTGGAGCGGACAGAAATCCCGCGTCGCCCCGCGTTGATCGCGCGTCGTCTACGTGCACGGCCATCAGGTCCGGCGCACAAGAAGGGGCAGCTCCCGACTTTGGGAAAACCACACTGCCCGCTTGCACGGGACGCCGCAACCTGACCGTCCCGGAA